>JAESUA010000187.1 GCA_016763255.1 Magnetovibrio sp.
TAAAAATCACCATCGTGATAACGATGTCGCACTTGGGAGCCGAGCTCTAAGCCAAATGCTCTTTCAGGCGCGGCATCATTTCGACCATGTTGCAGGGGCGGGTGCGGATATCGAGTTGATGCACCAAGATATCGTCCCAAGCATCTTTGCAGGCGCCGGTCGATCCGGGCAGGGCGAACAGATAGGTTCCGTTGGCCAACACCGCCATGGCGCGTGACTGGATGGTCGAGGTTTTGATCTTTTGAAAACTGATCCAACGAAACAGCTCGCCAAAACCGGGGATTTCTTTTTCCTGGATTTGGGCGAAGGCTTCGGGCGTCACGTCGCGACCGGTGAGGCCGGTGCCGCCGGTGGCAATCACCACATCGATGTCATCATCATTGATCCAGGCCTTGAGCTGATCCACCAGCAACGGCACTTCGTCTTTGATGATTTTGCGGTCGGCGAGAATGTGATTAGCCCCTTCAAGGCGCGCCACCAGGGTATCGCCGGAGGTATCATTTTCGAGGCTGCGGGTATCTGAAACGGTCAACACCGCGATGCGCACGGGCAAAAAATCCCGTTCACCTTCAATTTTTGACATTTTGTGCCACCTGTTGTGGTTCTTGCCCGAGGGCGTTGTACATCGGCCATGCTCCAGATGCCACCGCATCCAGGGACGGAGTCGACTGGCCCAACTGATTGCTATAAATCCACAGGTTGGTCAGCACGCGTTCAATGAAAATGCGGGTTTCGCGCGACGGCAGGCTTTCGATAAAAAACAGTGAATCATCAAGATCATCAACCCTGCGACGCCACTTATTAAGGTTACCCGGCCCGCCGTTCCACGCCGCCGCCATCAAAAACATATCGCCCTTGATCTTTCGATCGGTGAGCAACATCGACACGTATTTCTGGCCCAGCTTAAGGTTAAAAGCCGGATCAAACAGCTGCGAGCGCTTGTTCCAACGTAAAGTCCGATCACGCGCCACAAAACTGGCGGTGCGCGGCATCAATTGCATCAAGCCACGCGCGCCAACGCCGGATTTGGCCTTGGGATTGAAGCGTGATTCTTGACGCACCAGGGCATAAATCAGCGCCCGGTCGACCTTAAAGCCGCCGGTTGGCTCCCACGATGGCAGCGGATAAGCCGCACCGTCAAAACCACCACCGTTGGGAAACAGCATCGCATCCAGGCGCATGGTCAATTCGGCCATGCCGGTGTGTGCGGCGATGGCCAACATGCCATGGGCTTGCTCACGCGGGGCCAAACGGGCGGTCTGGCGCATTTCTTTTTCGGCCAACGAATTCTTGCCGATCTGCAATAGGGCGACGGCCCGACGGCCACCGTCACTTTGCATCAAACCTTGAACCTCGGTGCCATCCATCGGTGGCAATGCCCAATCAAATTGCGGGGTGCGGCCCAAAAGCCGATTGGCGAGCATGCCGTAAAAGGTCCGCGGATGATCGGCGGCCTGCTCCAACAGGGCCGTGACTTTTTGTGGGTGTCGGGCAATCAAGTTGGCGCGTGCGGCCCAAAAAGCGCTTGAAGCTTGGGTCCAAGGCGAATTGTCATATTTGGCCGAACGTTCAAATTGTTCAGCCGACTTTTCCATTTGGCCCAATCGCCAATAGGCCAATCCGGCAATCCAGTGCGCGCTGGGCAAATATTTACCGGAACGTTTGCTCGCTTTTTCGGCCCACTCCACTGCCCAGTCGTCGCGACCATCCATAAAATAGCCCTTGGCAAGACGCCCACGGGCCCAATCCATGTTGTAGTCATCAAACAGTTTTTTGACTTCTGCCGACTGGATCAGCTGCTTGGCGGAAAGGGTATGACCCTTGCGCAGATAGCTTTTGAGCATAACCTTGAGCGTCGCAACGCGGCGACGTTGGGCACGTGACAAGCGCTTGCGTTTGGGCTTGTCGACCACCACAGCCTTGCGCGGCGCTTCATACAGCGCCCGACCGGCTTTGGGTTTGGCCGGATATTTAAAATTCGCTGGGCGACGGCGCAGCGCCAGCTTGTAGATTTGCTTGGCGTAGTGATGATCGTTGTATTGCGCCATCCAGGCTTTGAGCTCTTTATAACGCGAGCGGTATTTGGTCGGATGTAAATAGCGTTGCGCCTGGACATGGCCCATCAAGATGCGATTGGACAGCCGCTTGATTTCACGATCCGCCTTGCGCCATTCGCCTTTGTCTTGAAGGGCAAAAATCTTGCCGTAGCGCTGGACATCATCGGAGGTCAACACACGGGGCAGGTCCACACCACCCATTTGCAGGCTTGGCAGTGAGGCCAGTTGCTCGGCCTGGACCGGGCCAGTCAGCACCATGGCCAACCCCATCGCGCACGCAATAAGCGGCGCGGCGACTTTCGTCGCGCGAATAAACAACTTCACGGCCATTGTGTTTTTGAACTCCTCGCTCACGGTCAAATCAACTTCAATGGGAAACCGCTTAACCCAGCGCTCACCTTGTCACCAAAATATTGACCGTTCTTATACGTGAAGGGCCCACATGTGGCAACTGGACCCCCTTATATATGCATTTGCTAGATTTAGGCCCGTTGTGCCAATTTTGCCTTGATCGCAATCAGGTCGGCCCAGGCTTGGCGTTTTTGCGCCGGTGTTTTCAACAAATTGGTTGGCTGATACAGCACACTGGCGGCGATGGGCGCAGACATGCGCGGCGTTTCATAGGTGAACCAACGTCCACGCAGCCTCGAAACGCTGCCTTGTTGGGCCAATAAGGAATGGCTGGCGGGGCCGCCGATGGTGATCAACACCGCCGGATCGATGATTTCGATCAGGCGTTCGACAAACGGCAGGCACACGGCGATTTCACCGCCGGTGGGCGACCGGTTGCCGGGCGGACGCCAAAATACGGTGTTGGAGAGAAAGACCTTGGACCGATCCAGATCGATTGATGCCAACATTTTGTCCAAAAGTGCGCCGCTGGCCCCGACAAATGGCACCCCTTGACGATCTTCATCCGCGCCCGGTGCCTCACCGATCAAGACGATGCGCGCATCGGGCACGCCATCGCCAAACACCAAATTCATGGCGGTTTTTTTCAAGCCACAGCCATCAAAACCGTCGAGGGCTTCGCGCAAATCGTCGAGGGTCTTGGACTCACCGGCCAATTTAACCGCCGTTTTCAGCGCTTCTTCAACGTCGGCCGTATCGGCGGGACGCACCGGAATTGGTCCGGAACGCCCTAAGGCCCCGGATTGCCCCGTGGTTTGGCCCGCGCCATCGTGTTCGGATTGGGCTTCCTTAAGCAACGCTTGCGCCGCAGCCGCACGTTTGGCCTGGGCTTTTACGACCAGGGCGTAACGGTCCAGGGGCGCTTCGCCCATGGCCTCATCCACACCGGCATCGAGGTACCAGGCCAAAATTTCAGCAGGGTTGTCGAGAATGTTTTGCATGCCTTCCATGGCTCACCATAACATCGACGACATCAATTGGAACTATTGCTGCAATGCAAATAATGTATTTCGCAGTTGCAGCATTCTTAATCCTGGGGTTTAATTTCAAAATTGTGACCCGCCACGGCCTTTCGGGCCGATACTGCGGGCAAAAAATGACCGGACAAGAGACCGGCACGACACTGGGCAAAAGCAGGAGCGCAAGCGCATGGAACGCGAATCGATGGAATTTGACGTGGTGATTGTTGGCGGTGGACCGGCCGGTCTAAGTGCTGCGATTCGCGTCAAACAACAGGCCCAGGCCGCCGACAAAGAGATCTCTGTCTGTGTGTTGGAAAAAGGCTCTGAAATCGGCGCTCATATCCTGTCAGGTGCGGTGATCGATCCCATTGCGCTGGCAGAACTGTTCCCCGACTGGAAAGAAAAGGGTGCGCCGCTTAATACCCCGGTCACCGACGACCAGTTTTTGTTTCTCACCGAAAAGTCCGCATTTAAGCTGCCGACACCGCCGCAGATGCATAATGAAGGCAACTTCGTCGCCAGTTTGGGTGAGCTCACCCGCTGGTTGGGCGAGCAGGCCGAAGCCTTGTAAATTGAGGGTTTTGCCGGCTTTGCGGCTTCAGAAATTCTGTTCCACGAAGATGGACGCGTCAAAGGCGTCGCCACCGGCGACATGGGCCGCACCCAGTCCGGAGAAGAAGGCCCCAATTTTGAGCCCGGCGTCGAATTGCACGCCACCTACACCCTGTTTGCCGAAGGCTGCCGCGGATCGTTAAGCCAGCAGTTGATGGAAAAATTCAACCTGCGCGACGGCATTCAGCCGCAAACCTATGGTATCGGCATCAAAGAGCTGTGGGAAATCGAGCCTGAAAAGCACAAGCCCGGCACCGTGGTGCACACCGTCGGCTGGCCGCTGACCTCAGACGTTTATGGCGGATCGTTCCTCTATCATTTGGGTGACAACCAAGTCGCGGTGGGCTTCATCATCGGCCTGGATTACACCAATCCCTACCTGTCGCCGTTCGATGAAATGCAGCGGTTTAAGACTCATCCCAAAATTCGTCCGATCTTTGAAGGCGGGCGGCGCATTGCCTATGGTGCGCGGGCCCTCAACGAAGGTGGTTTTCAGTCGATCCCCAAATTGGTATTCCCCGGCGGCGCGCTGATCGGTGCCTCGGCTGGTTTCATGAACGTGCCACGCATCAAAGGCTCGCACACCGCCATGAAATCGGCCATCGAATGCGCCGATGCGATCGTCAAAGCGTTTGGCGAAGACGCTCCGGCGGTGCTCGACGCTTACCCCGCACAGCTCAAAAACACCTGGCTGTGGAAAGAGCTTTATAAATCACGCAACATCCGCCCATCGTTCCACAAAGGCTTGTGGCTGGGCATCGCTTATTCCGCGCTCGACACATACTTATTTGGTGGCCGCGCGCCGTGGACGTTTAAAAACCACACCGATCACGATCAGCTGAAGCGGGCGCAAAAACCGTTGATGATCGATTACCCCAAGCCCGACGGCGAGATCACCTTCGACAAGCTCAGCTCGGTGTTTATTTCCAACACCAACCATGAAGAAGACCAGCCGTGCCATTTGACGCTGAAAGATGACCAAGTGCCGGTGAACACCAACTTGGTGCTTTATGATGGCCCAGAAGCACGTTTTTGTCCCGCAGGCGTCTACGAATTTGTCGACGATGAAGCCCATGAAGGCCAAAAACGGCTGCAAATCAACGCCCAGAACTGCGTGCACTGTAAAACCTGCGACATCAAAGACCCGACCCAAAACATCGTCTGGACCACACCAGAAGGTTCTGGCGGGCCGAATTATCCAAATATGTAATTTTCCCACGCGGGTTCATTGCAGCGCGGGCATGAGGCAGCTACACTTGCCTCATGCTCGTTAAACACCTCACACACCGCACCTTTCGCACCCTGTTCGGCGCCGCTTTGCTCGGCACCTGGCTCAGCGTGCCCGTCCCCACCTTGGCCGCAGCTGCAAATGCCCAAATAGGATCCAGTGGCGCCGGAAATTATCTGGCCGGTCGCCATGCCGAACAAGTGGGCGAAGACGCCGACGCGTTGGCGCTTTACACCAAGGCCACCACCAACGACGCGCTCGCCACCGCGGGTTTGTATCGACGCATTTATTTTTTAGGCCTCACCGAAGGCCGCATCGATGAGGCGCTCAACGCCCTCGCCAAGGTTGAAAAACTAGATGGCCGGGCACCGTTCGCCAATTTGGTGCGCGCCGCCCAAGCGCTCAAAGCCAACGATTATGCCCGTGTCTCTGGTCTTCTCAAGGATGAGGACAAAGGTCTGATGCGGCTGCTCACACCGCCGTTGACGGCTTGGGCCAAAATGGGCCAGAACGATCTCAACGGTGCGCTGGATGCTTTGGAAGCGCTCAAGGATCAAGCCGCGTTTCACGAACTGAATGCGGGTTTTATTCAATACCATGCGGGCAATACCCAAGCGGCCGAACAACATTTTCAAAATGTTTTGAAAAAATCCAGCTCACCGCGTGTCGCCCAACTGTTGGGCACCCTTTATGAACGCGTCGGCAAAGTCGAAAAAGCCCGCCAACTCTATTCAAAATATGCCCTTAAAGGCGAAAGTGGCACCATGTTGGCCATCGCCGAAGCCCGCATCAAAGCCAACAAACGCCCACCGCTTGATGTCGCCACGCCACAACAAGGTGCCGCCGAAGCGCTGTTTAACATCGCCAGTGTGTTGCAAGCCCAGGCCGACGACCATCGCGTTTTGGTGCTGGCCCATCTGGCCCTGTATTTACGCCCCGACTTGGATACGGCCAAGGTCGTGGTTGCCACCGCGATGGAAAACGATGGTCGCTACGCAGCTGCCAACGCCATTTATGATGACATCGCCAAGTCATCGCCCCTGCGCTGGAATACCCGCCTGCAAAAGGCCGACAACCTGGACCGCATGGACAAAACCGACACGGCCATCCAGTTGTTGAAAAGTTTGGCCGCCGAACGCCCCCTGCGCACCTCACCGATGGTCAAATTGGGCGACATCTTGCGCCGTCACGAACGTTTTAAGGAGGCCGTTCAAGCCTACACCGACGTATTGCAACGCGCCGGCGAGATCAAAGAACGCCACTGGCCGATCCTCTACGCACGCGGCATTGCCTATGAGCAAACCGACCAGTGGCCAAGGGCCGAACAAGATTTCCTCAAAGCCCTGGAATTCCAACCCGACCAGCCCTCAATCCTCAACTATTTGGGTTATTCGTGGATCGATCAGGGCCTGCACCTGGAACGGGCCTTAAAAATGATCGAACAAGCGGTCGATTTGCGGCCGCGTGATGGCTACATCGTCGACAGCTTGGGCTGGGGTCTGTATCGCCTCGGCAAGTTTGACTTGGCGGTGAAAAAGATGGAACGCGCCGCCATGTTGCGCCCCGCCGACCCGGTCATCAACGACCATTTGGGCGATGCTTTGTGGCAGGTGGGCCGCACCCGCGAAGCCCGCTTCCAGTGGGAACGGGCGCAGACTTTAGAGCCCAATGAAAAGCTTAAAAAGCTGCTCGACATTAAGCTCAAGGACGGCCTCGCCGCCCCCACCAAGTAAAGATGTCGATCTCCTCGCCCGTAACCCGGATGGCCCCGGCCAAGGTCAATCTGTACCTGCACGTCACCGGTAAACGTGAAGATGGCTATCACGAACTCGACAGCCTGGTGGTGTTTGCCGGGATTGGCGACCGCATCACGGTTGAGCCCGGCGAGGGCCTCAGCCTCACCATCACCGGGCCATTTGCACAAGGCCTGAGCACCGGCGAAGACAATTTGGTGCCGCGCGCCGCACGTTTGCTGGCGGATCACAAAGGCATCTCCACAGGGGCCCACCTGACGCTGGAAAAGAACCTGCCGGTGGCCTCGGGCATCGGCGGTGGCTCTGGCGATGCCGCGGCGACGTTCAAAGCCCTGGTCGAGTTCTGGGCGATCGAGCTGGAGGACGCAGACATCCAACACGTCGCCCACTCGGTTTCAGACGACCTCGACACCCAGCGCGCCTTGGCCACCTTGTTCAAGTTGTGGCGCGATGATCTCGGCTCTGAAATGCTGGGCACCCTCGGCTTGCAGCTGGGCGCCGATGTGCCGGTGTGTTTGGCTGGCTTTCCGGCCTTCATGGGCGGCATTGGCGAACAGTTGGAAATTACCCCACATATGCCGCGTGCGTGGCTGGTGCTGGTCAATCCCGGTGTGGCGCTGTCCACCCCGGCGGTGTTCAAGGCCCGGCAATCCGCATTTTCCACCGCCGCCCGATTCGATCAACACCCCAGCGATGCCGCACACTTGGCGCAAATTTTAAAACAGCGCCGCAACGACCTGGCCGCCCCGGCCATCGCTATGCAGCCGGTGATCAAAAATGTATTGGCGGCCATAGACGAATGTGAGGCCACCTTGCTGGCCCGCATGAGCGGCTCTGGAGCCACCTGTTTTGGCCTTTACGCCCATGAAAATGAGGCAAAATCGGCTAAAACCCGCCTTTCTCAGACTCATCCCGAGTGGTGGATCGAGGCCGCAGAACTGCTCGACACCCCGCTCGATGACTAAGTCGGCACAGATGTGAAATATAAAGGTGCGGTTTTGTGTAATTCGACCCTTGCGAAGATGAACGTTTCCCCCTATTTTCCCCCCGCAACACCATCACGAAGGTGATTCTGATGGGGCGTAGCCAAGTGGTAAGGCAGCGGCTTTTGATGCCGTGTACCGTAGGTTCGATCCCTACCGCCCCAGCCATCACCAAAGCAAAAGGCTCCCTCACGGGGGCCTTTTGTCATTTCCATCTTAAAATGCGAATTCACAACATTAAATGCGACTTTCACAGCTTAGCGTGCGACAAGCCGCACGCCATATCTCACGAATTCAATGAGTTAAGAGATTATTGGTTGTCGGGTAAATCACGTATTTTGAGCACTTTTACGCGTTCAGCAGGCTGTTGGGCAAA
>JAESUA010000188.1 GCA_016763255.1 Magnetovibrio sp.
CCGGTCACATACTCAAGCTTCTTGCCGAGGATGCCGTTGCCCTTGAGGCTCAGCGGTTTCATGGTATTCAACATACCACCGTCGCCTTCGCCATTGATGTGCTTCACGGCCAATTTGTAAGCGCGCAGTTCGTCAGCACCTTCGTCGGCGTAGGGGCCGGTCTGTGGAACGTTGAAGCCGAATTTAACGGACTTCGAGCTGCCCGGATCATTGCGAAATGCATGAGCCTGGCTAGCAAAAATAGCAGGCGTAGCGAGCGCCACACCGGTGATAGCACCGGCTTTAAGGACGCCGCGACGCGAAATGACGCCGAATTTAAGATCAGACATATTGTAACTCCCTGATGGTTTACGTCTCCGCGTCCCGGCCCAATCCGGGGATGGCGGCTGCATCTTTAATGAGGGAGAGGCCTTGGGGAGGTCCGTATTTTTTATTTTTCGCCCCTTATCCCTCAGATACAGTGACAGTTAAGAATTTTCACCAATACGAGTACAAAGTCGACAACATTTTGCTTTCCGGCGTTTTTTTGTGTAAACTTTGATAATGACAACTTTGTAAACTTGTAAACAATGTAAATGTATTTAGAGGGCGGGAAATGGCTAAAAACATCATGCTGGGCACCCGCTTGCGCAGGTTGCGTAATGATCGCGGACTTGCGCAGGTCAAACTGGCGGATCAGCTTGGCATTTCCGCGAGTTATCTCAACTTAATTGAACACAACCGGCGCACCTTAACAGTGCCGCTGCTGTTGCGACTCAGCCAGCTTTTAGAAGTCGATCCGCAAGTCTTTTCACCACAGCATGAAAGCCTGTTGGCCGGTGAGATCACCGAAACCCTGCAAGACCCCATGTTCGAAGACTTGCATCTCAGCGAGGTCGATATTGGTGCCCTGGTCGCCGATACCCCCGAACTGTGCCAAGCGGTGGTCAAGGCTTATGGCGCATACCGCAAGTCCCACGATGACTTGCAGATGGTCTCTGAACGCCTCGCCCAGGACCCGGTTATCTCTAATGCCGGCTATCGCTTGCGCATGCTCTTGACCTCAATCTTGTCCTTTTCTGAAATTCTCCACGACACCAAGGATCTCAGTGACAACGAACGCCAGGACTTTTCCAAAATTGTCATGAACGAGTCGGAAAATTTGTCCGAAGCGGTCACCGACATGCTGGGCCTGATCACCGGCGATGGTCTGATGGATGTGGCCGGCGGGCTGTCCCCGACCGAAGCGGTGATCGATTTCATGCAGGCCAACAACAATTTTTTTTCCGGGTTGGAAGAAGCTGCGGCGCAACTGAGACGCGAAGCCGGCTTGGATGGCCGTTCACCTTATATGCGCTTGGTCGGGTATCTGTTGGAAAAGCATGGCATCAGCGTCGAAACGCAAGACCCTGAAATCCACGAGACCACCGCCACCGTCTTTGACGAAGCACGCCGCCAGTTGGTGGTTTCACGCGCCCTGCCCCAACCCAGCCTGAATTTCCATCTGGCCCTGTTTGCCGGCAAGTTGTCGTTCAAATCCCTATTTGAAAAACTCGTGGATGTTCCCGAACTGCCCAACGAAGCGGCGCAAAAACGCGGCTTTGCTGCATTGGCTAATTATTTTGCAGGCGCTTGTTTGATGCCCTACGACGAAATGTTGAAGGCGGCAGAAGACACGCGCTACGACATCGACCAGCTGCGGCAACACTTTTCCACCAGTTACGAGCAGGTTTGTCACCGCTTGACCACCTTGCGCAACCCCAATGCGTCTGGCATTCCACTGCACCTGATCCGGGTTGATGTGGCGGGTAACATTTCCAAACGATTCAGCGCTTCGGGACTGCGCATCCCCAAATACGGCAGTGCCTGCCCGCGCTGGGCCGTGCATCTTGCGTTCATGACGCCGGGGTTGATCCGCACCCAGTTGGATCGCATGCCCGACGGCACGCGTTATTTTAATGTTGCGCGCACGGTGAGCAAGGTGGGGCTGGGCTACGGCCAACCCCAAGGCCACTACGCGGTTTCAATCGGCTGCGAAGTCAGCGACGCAAGGCGCATGGTGTATTCCAACGGCATCGACATCGATCACGCCGATACCGCGGTGCCGGTGGGGGTGGCTTGTCGATTGTGCGAACGGCTTGATTGTGGCCAACGCGCCGCCCCGCCGCCGCCTCAAGCCGCCGCCGCACCGACCGGTCGCGGGCGCAACATTTCACCCGGCATTGGCGAAAGTTAAACCTCATTGAGAACGCAGTGGCCGCCACACATCAGATGAATATAAAAACAAACCCGCCGGGCGCGATGGGCACCCGGCGGGCTCGAGAGAGGCCTTATTGGACCTTAATTACCCATGTTGGGTACACCGTCCACACCGATGATGCCCGCAGGCAGTTCGTGGGCGATGCCCTTGTGGCAATCGATGCAGGTCATGTTGTCATCGATCGCTTCTTCATGCGAACCTTGTGAACGTTTTTCCTGCTCGACAAAATCCATGTACTCAAAGCTGTGGCAGTTGCGACATTCGCGTGAATCCGTCTCCTTCATCACCTTCCACACGTTTTTGGCCAGTGTCAGACGTTTGGCCTCATACTTTTCACGGGTATCGAGTGTGCCAAGAAAGTGATGATACAGCTCATTCGAAGCCTGGATTTTGCGGGCGATTTTGTGGATCCAGGATTTCGGTACGTGACAATCCGGACAGGTCGCGCGTACCCCCGTGCGGTTGGAATAGTGAACCGTTTCACGATATTCCTGATACACGTTGTCTTCCATTTCATGACATGAAATGCAGAACGCTTCATTGTTGGTCATTTCCATTGACCAGTTAAAGCCACCCCAAAAGAGGATGCCGGTGAAAAACCCGACCACCAGTAAGGTGCCCACCGCCAGACCGGCTGATGGTCGACGTAACCATCCCCAAAATCGGCCCAAAGTGGATTTGTTGTCGTCGTTCGAGGCGCTCATGGCTCTATCCCCTCTCGCATGTGTGTGCTGCCCCCACATCGCGGAGACGTCTCATTAATTGGCGTGTAGATCATCATCTCATGTCGTTGGATGAC
The DNA here is from genome assembly GCA_016763255.1 of Magnetovibrio sp. Taxonomy (GTDB): domain Bacteria; phylum Pseudomonadota; class Alphaproteobacteria; order Rhodospirillales; family Magnetovibrionaceae; genus Magnetovibrio. The sequence goes on from JAESUA010000188.1 coordinate 3,039, forward strand.
GTGAAGGTATTGGGCACCAACGCCTTTGCCAGTGACTGTGGCACATGGCACTGATTACAGAACCAGCGGCTGCCGGACACCTTGTTCAGACGCACACCGGTCGGGCTGACGTAGTGTGTTTCACTGATTTTCGGCGCATTGGCGTCAACGTTTTGCGGCCAATCATGGCAGCCCATGCACTGGTTCGCTTTCAGATCGATCTGGTATTTATCGATCCGATGTGGAATCAGCGGTGGTTGCTGGCGATAGTTGCGGGTAAAGCGCTTGCCCGTATTGGGACGCGCAATATCCGCAGCCCTAAGGCCTTCGTCCAATGCCGTGCCCCCGCGCAAAGATTGCACCCCGTCCTGGGCAATGGCACCGTCAACACTCATCACCGTAATAACGGCCACGGCGATCGCGACAGCCGTTGCTTTCATCCAAGTCTTCATGACCTCTCTCCCTTTCCTGCCCTGTGGGCAACCCTCTCCGTCACGGGCTCAAGCCGCGTGTCGGTTCGTTGAAACCATTTCATCTCGACCGTCCCCTTCGGAGGCGGGTGCGAAATTGTTAAACCGTAAATCAAATTGGAATACATTCTTGGCGCACACATCGATGCAGCGTGCGCAGTTGGTGCAATCGCCGGACAAGATCACCGGCCCCGTTTTCGTACCCGCACCGCGCAAGGCGGGCGTAATCACATGGGGTTCGGGACACACCGCAAAACAATCCATACAGTCGTTACAGGCCGCACGCTGGGTCGCAGAAATGCGCGTCATACTGAATACACCAAGAACCCCATAAAATGCACCCATGGGACATAGGTGACCACACCAACCACGACGAGAGACCACCAAATCAAACAAAAACAGCGCCAGCACAACGGTCCATACGTAACCAAAATCATAGACCAAACCGCGATGAATGATGGTCACGGGGTTCAACATTTCCCACGCCATCACACCACTGACCATGGCCGTCACCAGGACCGAGCCCATAACCCACAATCTGGTTTGTCGACTGGGCTGCCAGCCCTTAGGCAAAGCAAAGCGCTTGGCCAGCCACCGCGCCGTATCGGTCACGATGTTGACCGGACAGACAAAAGAGCAATACACCCGTCCGCCAACCAGAAGATAAAAAGCAACCACGATGGCCGCACCGAGCACGGCGCTAGAAGCCGCAACATGACCGGCGAATAAACTTTGTAGCAAAATAAACGGATCACTCAGCGGCAGCACGTCCAGCGTCAGGCTGGAGGTCAAATTACCTTTGACGATCCACACATCCGCCAGCGGTCCGGCAAGGAAAAGGCCCAGAATGCCAAGCTGTACGATGCGCCGGATCAACAGCCATTTGTGCGCCGCCAACCAGCCATTTTCCAAGACAGCATCACGCCCGATGTAGGATTTGGCACTCATGGCTTCCATCCCTTCAAGACATCCGGCAATACGGCTGGCAAACGGTCAGGCAAATCGATCAGACCAGGGGTTAAACTTTTTCCGCCGTGTTTTTCTTTCTCTATCCAGCCGAAGCGATAGTGCGAACCGATGCGCCCCTTGGCGAGATAACGCGGCAGCACCCGAATGGCGGCGGTTTCGAGAACGCAGGCGCGCTCACACTTACCGCAGCCGGTGCATTTGTCCGAATGCACCGTGGGAATGAAAATTGCGTGTTTGCCGGTGCGCGTATTGTGTTTGCGTTCCAGCGTAATGGCTTCGTTGATCAAGGGACAAACGCGCTGACAAACATCACAGCGCAAGCCCTGCAGGTTGAGGCAGGTTTCTTCATCGATCAAAACCGCCAAGCCCATATCGGCATCATCGATATGGGTGAGGTTCGAATCCAGCGCCCCGGTCGGACACGCTTTGACACAAGGAATGTCATCGCACATTTCACACGGCGCACTGCGGGCGACAAAATATGGCGTGCCCACCGGCACGTCATCGCCAAAGCTTGCCAATCCCAAGGTTGGGTATGGACAGTCGCGCACGCACAAACCGCAACGTACGCAGGCCGCCAAAAATTGATCTTCGGTTCCCGCCCCGGGGGGACGTAAAGCCTGGGCGGGTAAAGATTGAGCCTGTCGGGCAAACAGCCCCACCACCAAGCCGAGCGCGCTCGCACCACCGGCGGCCCTGGCCACATTGGCCAGGAACCGGCGGCGCGAAACTGCGCTCGATTGGGATGAGGTTGATATGCCCAAAACCTAAGCTCCTACAAGGTCCGGCCGCTTATGACCGCACCACGCGGACTGCACACTTTTTGTAATCCGTTTCTTTGGAAAGCGGATCGGTGGCGTCCAGGGTGAGCTTATTGACCAACTGACCGGCATCGAACCAAGGCATGTAGACCAAGCCACGCGGCGGTTTATTACGGCCACGGGTTTCGATACGTGTGGTCACTTCGCCACGACGCGATTGCACTTTGACCTCTTGACCGCGTTTAATTTTACGGTCTTTGGCATCTTGGGGATGCATATAAAGCTTGGCATCTGGATATGCACGATGGAGTTCCGGCACCCGACGGGTCATGGAACCGGAATGCCAATGTTCCAGAACACGGCCCGTGCTGAGCCATAGATCGAACTCATCATCGGGGCTTTCCGCAGGGGGCTCATACGGCGCAAAGATGATGTTCGCGCGGTTGTCCGGCTTGCCATAAAACTGGACCCCCGTTCCTGGCTCGACGTGTTTGTCATACCCTTCGCGGAAACGCCACAGGGTCTCTTTGCCGTCCAGCACCGGCCAGCGCAGGCCGCGCGCATTGTGATAGACATCGAACGGGGCCATCTCATGGCCTTTCTTCGGGCCATCCAATTGGAACTCACGATATTCTTCGAACAGCCCCTTTTGCACATAGAAGCCGAAATGCTTGGATTCGGTGTTGTCATAAACGTTACCGACATTATCGGTGATGACTTGTTCCGGGAAGCGATCGGTATGGCCGTTCCTGAACAACACCTCATAGACCGTCTTACCGCGATGTTCGGGTTTTTTGGCCAACAATTCTTCCGGCCACACGTCTTCGATCTGGAAGCGCTTGGCGAATTCCATGATCTGCCACATATCGGACTGGGATTCACCCGGCGCATCGACTTGCTGACGCCAGAATTGGGTGCGCCGTTCGGCGTTACCGTAAGCACCTTCTTTTTCCATCCACATGGAGGTGGGTAGGATCAAGTCGGCGGCCATCGCGGTAACGGTCGGATACGGGTCGGACACGGCGATGAAGTTCTCTGGATTGCGATAACCCGGATAGGTCTCTTCGTTCATGTTGGGCGCGGCTTGCATGTTGTTGTTGCACATGACCCAGTAGGCGTTGAGCTTGCCGTCTTCCAACATGCGGTTCTGCAACACGGCGTGGTAACCGGGCTTGGGCGGGATTGTGCCCTCGGGCAAATTCCAGACCTTTTCGGCAAAGTCGCGGTGAGGTTTTTTCATCACCACAAATCTGCCGGCAGACGGTGAGCAAAGGTACCGACTTCGCGCGCCGTACCACAAGCCGAAGGCTGACCGGTCAACGAGAACGGGCTGTTGCCGGGCTCGGAAATTTTGCCCATCAAGAGGTGGACGTTGTACATCAGGCCGTTGACCCACACACCACGGGTATGCTGGTTGAAGCCCATGGTCCAGAGCGAGGTGATCTTCTTGTCGGGGTCGGCATAGAGCTTAGCTAAGCGCTCCAACTTTTCGGCCGGAACACCGGACAGTTCGGCGGCTTTTTCCAAAGTGTATTCGGCCACCGACGCTGCGTATTCATCAAAGCTGATTTTGGTGAGCTTGCCACCTTTGCCGGTTTTGGCTTTTTCCAACGGATGCTCTGGACGCAAGCCATAACCAATGTCGGTCACCGTTTTGGTGAAGTTCACGTGCTTGCCGATGAACTCTTCATTATAGGCTTTGTTTTGAATGATGTAGTTGGCGATGTAGTTAAGGATCGCCAAATCGGTTTGCGGCGTGAACACCATGCCGTTATCGGCCAACTCAAATGAACGGTGTTCAAAGGTCGATAAAACGTGGACTTCGCAGCCCGGCTTGGTGAGGCGCGTATCGGTAATGCGCGACCACAAGATCGGGTGCATCTCCGCCATGTTGGAGCCCCATAGAACAAACGCATCGGCATGTTCTAGATCATCGTAACAGCCCATCGGCTCATCGATACCAAAGGCACGCATAAACGCACCAACCGCCGACGCCATGCAGTGACGGGCGTTGGGATCGAGGTTGTAGGAACGCATGCCGGCTTTCATAAATTTAGAAGCGGCATAGCCTTCCCAGATGGTCCACTGACCGGAACCGAACATGCCCACCGAGGTCGGGCCTTTTTTCTTCAGGGCTTCTTTCCATTTGGTGGCCACCACGTCGAAGGCTTCATCCCAGGACACTTCCTCGAACTGACCTTCTTTGTCGTACTCACCATTTTTCTTGCGCAGCAAAGGCATCGTCAAACGATCTTTGCCATACATAATTTTGGAGAGGAAATAACCCTTGATGCAGTTCAGGCCCTTATTGACCGGTGCATCCGGATCACCCTGGGTGGCGACAATGCGACCGGTTTTGGTGCCGATCAAAACACCGCAACCGGTGCCACAGAAACGACACGCGCCCTTATCCCAACGAATATCGTCAATATGCGACGATGCTTCGGCGATTTTCGGCCCCGATAATGTCGTGCCCGCCACCGTGGCCGCGGCCAGGGCGGCCTGTGTCTTGATAAAATCCCGTCTTGTAATGGTCATGATACCTGCTCCCCTGCGCGGCTGTCCTGATCGAAATGGGTGTAAACGAGTGAGGTGCTTAGCACCCCGTCAATGGTTCTGAAGGCGTCGAAAATATCTGCGGCTGCGCCGTCATCAAGATTATCGACGGTGACGACTAAGCGCCCGTCTTCTGTGACCTTATGCACTTCCGTCCCTTCCAAAGCCTCGATGGCCTTTTGGACGGACAAAGCGTTTTTCGGCACAGCATGGATAACCAGGCCCGTAATGCTCACGACAATTCCTCCATTTGAGAGTGAATAACTTCGACCACGCCGTGAGGGCGCGGTGCAACTTGACTATGAATAAGCACGACCGCATTCACGGGGCAGGGCGCAACGCAGGCCCCACAACCGGTGCAGGCCGTTTGATCGATGATGGGATCGGCGATGCCGCCGACGCTCAATTGAAAACGGATGGCGCGTGCATCACAGCGATCGCCGCACACCCGGCATGTAATGGCCTTTGCCGACAGGCAGGCCGAACTGATTTTTGCGTCCAAGGACCATGGTAAGGCCGAGGGCAAGGCCGGGGGCAATTGCTGAGGCAAATCCTGGTCGCATTTTTGAAAAAATATGGCACCCGGCGTGCAGACCTTTGCGCAATCACCGCAAAAGGTGCATTCACCACGCTGAAAATCAATTTCCGGATAGCCGCCAGCGCCGCGTATCACGATGCCTTCGTCACATGCGCTTAGGCACTTATCACATTGTGTACAGGCATCGATAAATTGAGTTTCTTGCCGCGACCAAGGCGGCCGAATGGGTGCAACGACGGCTGCATTCGCGGACGCACCAAAGCGGCCCTGAAACAAGGCTCGCCTGGATAACGAGACAGGCTTAGATGACTTCCCCAAAGTCTTCCCCACGGTCTTTCTCACTCTGACTTTCCCCCAACGCGCACAACAACCATAAGCCGTAATGCAGGAAACAAAGCCTCCATCACACGCACATAAACCTGATGCGTGATCAAAAGCAACCTCGCTTTCCTTCTATATGCAAATACTGAGATGCACAACCACTACACGCCTTGACCATGGTCAATCTATGATTATTAAGTTCAATAAAATCAAATACCTGAGTAATATAGTGTGGAATTACAGATGCCATCACAACTCTTCATGCAACCATAAATATATCGCCAGGGCTGCACAATTGGTGCTCCAAAAAGGATCAATTCATGATCGTTTTCAAGGTGTCCACGATTTACAGCCCAATAATTATGGCCCAAATATGTACGATTTGTAGGCCGCCGATTTCCACCCCAAAGCAAACTCCCCTGCTCCAAAAAATGCCGCCCTATGCAAATCAGTCGGATTAACTTTTTATCATACGGATGGGTCTGCGGCCATACGACACACCGATGATATGGCTTTCATGACCGTACGGATCTCTTGCCTTTAAACCCTTGGCATAGCACTCGATTTCGCAGCTCATTTTCGGTTCGATCATTCTCGATATGGAGCAAACCTTGCCTTGCGTTTGTTTCTATAATTTCCGCTTGATAGTTTATCGTTAAACAATATATAATTTAACGTTAAACTACATTGACGCACACATTGGAGATAACGGTTATGAACAGGCGTACATTTTTAAAAATTGCAGGGTCCAGCGCCATCATCGTTGCCGCAGGTAGTACGGGTTTTGTTGCGACCCGTTCCCCTACGGATGCCCTCAAACCGTGGCAAACCCCAGGCGCACAGTATCAAGACCCCATGCAACGGTCCCTGTCTTACGCCATTTTGGCACCCAACCCGCACAATCGCCAACCGTGGGTCGTTGAGCTGAAAACCACAACCGAGGCCGTACTCAGTTGCGATCTCGGCCGCCTCCTTCCGGCGACGGACCCGTTCAGCCGCCAGATCATCATCGGCTTGGGATGTTTCCTCGAATTGTTTTCAATCGCCGCCGCCGAGCAAGGCTACATGGCCGATATCCAATATTTTCCAGAGGGTGAACCGCAAGATCGTCTTGATTCGCGGCCCATCGCTCACCTAACGCTCAAAAAACAAGACAATGTGGCCCCAGATCCCCTGTTCACACATATCTTAAAACGCCACACCAACCGCGACCCCTATGATGACAACCGTCCGATCACTGATGAACTTAGCGCACGCCTGCGCAAGGCCGCACAAGGCCCCGTACACGCCGGTGTCCATACCGGCGTGGTCAACGGCGGTAAATTGCAACGCGACCTGCGTTTGTTGACGCGTGATGCGATGGTTGCCGAAATCAATACGCCTGAGGCTTATCAAGAAAGTATCGATTTGATGCGCATCGGCCGGGCGGAAATCGAAGCCAACCCAGACGGCATATCTTTGGGTGGCGCGTTCCTGGAAGGTTTGAACTTGGCCGGAATCTTAACCAGAGAAAACCTTGCAGATCCCGCCTCAAGATCCTTCCAAATTGGCCTCAACATGATTGATCAAAGTGCCATGTCGTCCATGGGTTTTGTCTGGCTCACGACTCCTGGCAACACACGCACGGAGCAGATCGAGGCCGGTCGGGCCTATATGCGCATTGCCCTGCAAGTCGCGGCTGACGGCCTCGTTATGCAGCCGATGAGCCAAGCCTTGCAAGAGTATGACGCCATGGCGCCTTACCTCAAAGTCGTCCATGATAAGCTGACGAATCTAGTCGGCGAGCGGGTACAGATGCTGGCCCGGCTCGGATATGCGAAAAAAGACATCGGCCCTGCCCCGCGCTGGCCGCTGAAATCGAGAATAAAGGGAAGCTAAGTGTGGAGCCCACCAACGACCCGCCTGCCTTTCGGTTGTTCACCGAAATAGGAATCATCGAGCAACTGGCCCGGAACCGGCTAGAGCGCGGCCTCCCCGATGGCCTCAAAATGGCGCAATTTGGCGTGCTGAACCACTTGGTGCGCTTGGGCGGTCAATGGAGCCCGGCGCGGCTCGCCAGCGCCTTCCAGGTGACCAAAGGGGCGATGACCAATACCCTTCAGCGCCTGGAAAAACGAGAGCTGGTATTGGTCGAAGCGGACCCCGATGACGGCCGCGCCAAACTCGTCAGCCTCACCGAGGCCGGCCGAGAGATGCGGGCACGCTGCGTACAGAGTGTCGGGCCGCTGTTTTCAGAGCTGTCTCGAGAACTCACCGACCAAGACATCGCCGCGGCCCTGCCGATCTTGGAAAGGCTCAGAAAATATTTGGACTCACATAGACCATAATTCCAAGCCCCAATCCCATTGGCTTTTATCAAGCTGCATTAATGCTGCATGCCCAAGCTAGGCTTGGGCAGTTGATCGTAATTTGGTGCGATGTAATGTTTTTCAAAATGCGTGCTGCTCACGGCAGGACTAAACAAGAAGCCCTGCAGTTCATCGTAACCGGCATCGAACAAGAACGCTTTCTGGTCTTCGTTTTCCACCCCTTCGGCAACGATATCCAGATCGAAAATAGCGGCAAGATCGAGAATACTTTTCACCAAAGCCCCCGAGCGACTGTCGGTCACGCAGTTGTCGACAAAAGATTTATCCACCTTCAATCCCGTCACCGGTAGGTTTTGCAGATACGACAGGGATGAAAAACCGGTTCCAAAATCATCAATGAAGATTTGAGAGCCCGATTCCACCGCATGGCGGATCAAATCACCCACTTTATCGATGTTGCCAAGAAGCGACGTTTCGGTGATTTCAAATGAAATCTGGTTGAAAATTTTGCTGGGTATATGCTCAATTATATTGCGAAAATTCTCAAAAGAAAAATGTACCGGCGAGAGGTTTACAGAGATATTGATATCGGATGGACCTTTCGCATCCCAGTTTTCGACATCCATCTTGATTTGATTAAGAAGGCTATCGGTAAGCGGTAAAATGAGGCCATAGCGTTCCGCAATTGGGATAAACGTATTCGGAGGAAGGACCGTCTTGCCATCATGAATCCAGCGCGCGAGGGCTTCCGCCCCATGGATAACCCCATCACGGCTGACCTTTGGCTGATAATGGGCACAGAACTCGCCCGCTTCGAGGGCCGCACACATAGTCTTATACAAGTCATGATCTTTACCAGTCCGGTTCCCTTCACTGCGAAATATATTAAACGCCAGATCTCCCTTGCGAATTCTGCTGATTTGCTCCAGTCGGCATGTCACGGTGGCGAGGAATAGCGCCTGATTGATGGGCTTTGCGATAAAGTCGTCGGCCCCTGAAAATTTGGCTTTTATCACTTCCGTGATGTTGTTCTTCGCACTGATGAGAACAACTGGAATATGGGCACCATCGGGATAGCGGTGGCGGAATTTATGAATGAACTGAAAGCCGTCCATGCCCGGCATAACCAGGTCGCAGAGGATAAGACTGGGCGCTACGAGCCCGACCGAGTCCAGGGCTTCTTGTGCATTGGAAAAGGTATCGACGACATACCCAGCCCCAGCCAGCAGCACGGCAAGATATTCGGAAAAATCATCGTCGTCGTCTATCACCATGATGCGGTCTGTCATCGCCAACTCCAATACGCCATGAATGTCCATGCGAGATTGAAGCAAAAAACGGGCCGCAAGGGCTGCACTATGAAATTATTCGGTTTTTGTCGATGTGAGCGATGGCTATGGCCTGAGCGGGTCAAATTGACCGATGGTTTGTCATATTGAGCGTAAACAAGGCGAGCAGGCGGGCTTTGGCAGAACCGCACGGCTCAATTTCGACATAAAAAAACCGCCATCACACATCACGTGAACCCGGCGGGGTACATAAGGTCATAGACCTAAAATGTCGAAAGATCATCAGAAGAAATGGTGCCCCCAGCCGGAATCGAACCGGCACTCCCTTGCGAGAACGGGATTTTGAATCCCGCGCGTCTACCAATTCCGCCACAGGGGCACTGTGATGTGTGGTTGACGGGCGACATCATACTCAGGGATCGTCCAGCGTCAACACCCAAGAACAAGCAATTTTACGCCGCAATATCCGCACAATTGCCCAATAGGGTCCAGACTGCTATGACGGGTGCCGAAACTCTGCCTGAATGGGGGGATTTCGCTCACTTTTACGTCTTTAGCCAAAGCCCCGGGGAGCTCCCATTTGATGCGCCGCCTCTACAATTGGACCATGAATTTTGCCGCCCACAAGAATGCCCTGTGGGCGCTGTTCATCGTTTCGTTCATCGAAAGCTCGATTTTTCCGATTCCCCCCGACATTCTTTTGATCCCGATGATCCTGGCGGCGCGCGAAAAAGCCTGGAAAATTGCCGCCGTATGCACGGTGGGCAGCGTGTTGGGCGGCATCGCCGGATACGGCATTGGTTTTTACCTGTTTGATCAGATCGGCCTGCCGTTGCTGGAATTTTACGGCAAAGCCCATAAATTCGGTGAATTCCAGGCCATGTACAATGAATGGGGGGCCTGGGTCGTGGGCATGGCGGGTCTGACGCCGTTCCCCTACAAGGTCATCACCATCGCCAGCGGCGTCACCGCGCTGAATATCGGTACCTTTATCATCGCCTCAATACTGTCACGCGGTGCACGCTTTTTCATCGAAGCGTGGCTATTGTGGTATTTCGGCGATCCCATCCGCGAATTTATCGAAAAGTATCTCGGCCTGCTGGTCACCGGCGGATTCGTTGTGCTGCTCGGTGGTTTCGTCGCAGTCAAATTTCTAATGTAGGTTTTTTGAACATGTTGAGCAGCCCCCGCTTGTACCCCGCACTTCTGATCCTAGCCGGTGCCACCAGCTTGGCTTTTGCCTACGCCGCCCAGTTTGGCTTCGATCTGGAACCGTGCATCTTGTGCCTCTATCAACGCGTACCGTTCGCCGTCGCCATCATTTTGGGGCTCATCGGTTTGCTCAAACCTCAGTGGCTGGTGATGGTGTTTACCCTGGCGATTACCGCCTTTGCCATCAATTGCGGCATCGCGGTGTATCATGTGGGTGTGGAGCAGCACTGGTGGGTGTCTGCGGCGGGCTGCGGCGCGGACGGACAGCTCACCCAGGTGTCGACC
>JAESUA010000189.1 GCA_016763255.1 Magnetovibrio sp.
ACGCGATCACCGCCGTTTGGGTCGTGAAATGGAGCTGTTCCACATGCAAGACATTGCCCAAGGCAGTGTCTTTTGGCACCCCATGGGCTGGACCTTGTATCGTGCCGTGCAAGATTACATGCGCGCGCGTCTCGATGCGGCGGGCTATGTTGAGGTCAACACCCCGCAACTGGTCGATCGCCAGCTGTGGGAAGATTCCGGGCACTGGGAAAAATTCCGTGAAGCCATGTTTGTGGCCGAGTCCGAAGACCGGATTCTCGCCATCAAGCCGATGAACTGCCCTTGCCACGTGCAAATCTTCAACAAGGGTACGACCAGTTACCGCGACCTGCCGTTGCGCATGGCGGAGTTTGGCAGCTGCCACCGCAATGAACCTTCAGGCGCGCTGCATGGCCTGATGCGGGTGCGCGCGTTCACCCAGGATGATGCCCATATTTTCTGCACCGAAGATCAGATCACCTCGGAAACCAAAGCGTTTTGCGAACTGCTTCTCGATGTCTATAAGGATTTCGGCTTTGAAGAAGTGGTGGTCAAATTCTCCGATCGCCCCGAAGTGCGCGCTGGCAGCGACGAAACCTGGGACAAGGCTGAAAGCGCGCTTAAGCAAGCGACCGAAGCCGCCGGCCTGGACTGGACCCTCAATCCCGGCGAAGGTGCGTTCTACGGCCCGAAGCTGGAATTTGTGCTGCGCGATGCCATCGGCCGTGATTGGCAGTGCGGTACGCTGCAGGTCGATTTCGTATTGCCGGAGCGTCTTGATGCCAACTATGTCGGTGCGGATGGTGAAAAACACCGTCCGGTGATGTTGCACCGGGCGATTCTGGGCTCGTTTGAGCGCTTTTTGGGTATTTTAATTGAGAACTATGCGGGTCATTTTCCGCTCTGGATGGCGCCGGTTCAGGCGGTGGTTACGACCATCACTTCGGACGCCGATGACTACGCGCAAGAGGTCTTTTTTGCCTTGAAAGACGCAGGAATCCGCGCCGAATTGGACATTCGAAACGAAAAGATCAACTACAAAATTCGCGAACACAGCCACAAGAAGGTGCCCGCCATCTTCGTCGTTGGCAAACGTGAAGCGGATGAAGGCAAGGTCGCGGTCCGTCGCCTTGGCGGAAAAGACCAAGAAATCCTTGCGCTTAAAGAGGCAATTGATATCCTCTGTGACGAAGCAAAGGGGCCACGAGCCGGAAGCTGAGCCCCGCTTAAACAATGAACGTTTAGCACCGTAAATTTGAAGCGCGTTCCGGACGCGCATTACTGTAGGAGAAGGGCCATCGCCCGCCCACCTTTTAACAAAAAACCGACCATCTCAGGACCGCGCGTTAACGAGCGCATCACCGTAGACGAAGTCCGCCTTGTCGGACCCGACGGGGAAATGATCGGCGTAAAATCGACCAAAGAAGCTATCGACATCGCTGCCGACCACGGCCTGGATCTGGTTGAGGTTTCACCCAACGCAGAACCACCGGTGTGCAAAATCCTCGATTACGGCAAATACAAATACGAGGAACAGAAAAAGCGCAACGAGGCGAAGAAAAAGCGGAAGGTCATCGCGATCAAAGAGATCAAGATGCGCCCCGGTATCGACGTCCATGACTATGAAGTCAAGATGAAGGCGGCGCGCAAGTTCCTGGATAACGGCGACAAGGTGAAGGTCACCATTCGCTTCCGTGGACGCGAAATGGCGCACCAAAATCTTGGCCTTAAAGTGCTGATTAAGATGCGCGACGAGCTCGAACAAATCACCAAGGTCGAACAAATGCCTAAGTCTGAAGGGCGTATGATGACCATGGTTCTGTCACCTAAATAGGCTCTGTATTCCATTTCAACTAAATTAGATGACCCTCGTCCGAGTGCGGACGGGGGTTAAGTTGTTGTGACGTACGCAGTAACATCAAGTAACTACTATCAATAATGTAATTTTAATAATTATTGTTCTTATTGTTATACATTTGATGCCGCGTATGTTTTATTGACATCAATTGGGACACATACCAAATAGACTTCGGTCATTACACACTTATTTTTAGAATACGGGGCGTGATTATGAACTTTAAAATTAGCGCGCGGCTTGTGCTGGGTTTCAGTGTTATGGCGGTCATCCTGGCGGTGGCTGTCGGCATGACGATCTGGAACGTGTCGGCAATCGACAAAACCTCACAGCGCATCGTTAATTTGCGCATGCCGACCGCAGCGGCCAGTTCCGCCATGGTCAATGCCATCAATTCTTCCCTGGCCAATCTGCGCGGTTACATGCTGACCGGCAGCGAGCAGTTCAAAAATGGTCGGGCCGAAGTGTGGTCTGAAATCAGCACCATTGTCGCCGACATGGATGAGCTGTCGAAATCCTGGACCAACCCCAAGAACGTCGCAAACTTGCAAACCTTCAAGGGCGTGTTGAACGAATTTCGCATCGCCCAGCAACAGGTCGAAGACGTTGCCAAGACACCCCAAGAACAACCCGCAACCTTGATGCTGGTCACCGAGGCCGCACCGCGCGCCGGACTGATGGTGCAAAACATCTCCAAGATGATCGATCTGGAACTGCAGGGCCAAGGTGGCACCGGCGGTGACCGGGTGCAAATTTTGGGCATGATGGCCGACACCCGCGGCACCTTGGGCTTGGGACTGGCAAATATCCGCGCCTATCTTTTGACCGGGGAACAAAAGTTCGCTGACAACTTTACAAAGCTGTGGACCAAGAACACCCGCCGTTTGGCCGATCTTTCGCGCCAGACGCACAACTTGTCCGCCGCTCAGCTGGCAGCCTTTGAGGTTTACAAGGCTAAAAACGCCGAGTTCATAGCGCTGCCGCAACAGATGTTTGACATTCGCGGTTCAAAAAAATGGAACATGGCCAACTACCTGTTGGTCACCGAGGCCGCACCGCGTGCCGGCAAGCTGCTGACCACCTTGTTGGGTGAGCGCGATGCAGGCGGTGTGCGCCAGGGCGGCATGGTGAAGAACCAGCAAAAGCTGCTGCAAAAAGATTCCACGCAAAATGACAACGCCGTCTCTAGCTTGCTGATGACCGAATGGATCTTGCTGGCCGTGGGGCTGGTGCTTGCCGGTGTGGTGAGTGTGCTGATTATCCGTTCCATCGTTGGGCCGGTCAAAGGCATGACCGATGCCATGGGCAGCCTTGCCGATGGCGATCTGGAAACCGCCGTGCCGGCGTTGGACAAGACCGACGAAATCGGTGAGATGGCCCAAGCGGTGCAGGTGTTTAAGGACAACGCCATCCGCGTGA
>JAESUA010000190.1 GCA_016763255.1 Magnetovibrio sp.
TGCTGGCGCGTGAAGAAGGCAAGACCTTGGTTGAGGCCATCGGTGAAACCGTGCGCGCCGCCCAGGTATTTAAGTTTTTTGCCGGTGAAGCCTTACGCGTTGCCGGGGACGCCATCGCTTCGCTGCGTCCCGACATCGATGTCGATGTAACCCGTGAAGCGGTGGGGGTGGTCGGCCTGATCACGCCATGGAATTTCCCCATCGCCATCCCGGCGTGGAAAATCGCCCCGGCCTTGGCCTATGGCAATACGGTGGTGTTTAAGCCTGCCGATTTGACACCCGCATCCGCGCATGTGTTGGCGCAAATTATCGATGCGGCCGGATGCCCGGCCGGGGTCTTTAACTTGGTGATGGGTCGGGGGGCGGTGGTCGGAAATGCGATGCTGGAACATCCGGGCATCAATGCGGTGTCGTTCACCGGCTCGGTGCCGGTGGGCCGCGCCTTGGCGGTGAAGGCTGCGCAGGGGATGAAAAAAATCCAACTGGAAATGGGCGGCAAAAATCCGATGGTGATCATGGAAGACGCCGATTTGTCCATCGCCGTTCCGGCCTGCGTTAACGCAGCGTTCTTTTCCACCGGTCAGCGCTGCACCGCTGCGTCGCGCTTGATTGTGCACGCAAACATCCATGATGCATTTGTGGATCAGCTTACCAAAAGCGCAAAAGCTTTAAAGGTTGGTGATGCGACCGCCGCCGATACCCAAATCGGTCCGGTGGTGAGCGAAAGCCAGCTGGCCGGAAATCTTGAGTATGTGGCCTTGGCCTCATCCGATGGGGCGCATGTGATCGGCGGCGAACGCTTGGACGGACCATCTGAGGGCTATTACCAACGCCCGGCGGTGTTCTTGGGGGCCACCAATCAAATGCGCACCAGCCGCGAAGAAATCTTTGGCCCGTGTGTCAGCGTGATCAAGGTCGGTGATTTTGATGAAGCCCTGACGGTTGCCAACGACACCGAATTTGGCCTGTCGTCAGGCATCTGTACCTCAAACTTGAAATATGCCCGTGAATTTAAAAAGCGCAGCGCGGCGGGCATGGTGATGGTCAATTTACCGACCGCAGGGGTCGATTATCACGTGCCGTTCGGCGGTCGCAAAGGCTCGTCTTATGGCTCGCGCGAGCAGGGCCGTTATGCGGCTGAGTTCTACACCACGGTGAAAACCGCATACACATTCGCCGGTTAACGAAATCTATCCATGAAGGTTTTGGTTGCGGTGTAACGCGTGGTCGATCACAACGTCAAAGTCCAGGTCAAATCGGACGGCGACGGTGTCGATCGGTGTAAAACAGGCCCAGGAGTCGCTGCGCACCGTCCTGGCCATGGTCGAAACGAGTGATTTGAGCGAATGGCTGGAAGATCGCTTTCAACACTCCGAACGCCCTGATTTGGGCAGCGCCGAAATCATCGTCTCTGGTGGGCGTGGTGTGGGATCGAAAACCTGGCTCATAAACTGGGTGCCGCTGTCGGCGCTTGGTAGTCGTCACAACGATGTTTGTATCATCATGATTCATCATCACCATCACTTAAACCGGGCGCACCAGCACGCCATGTAAAAATCGCTGCACGGCGGCGGCGACCATTTTTTGGACTTGGGCCGGTTCTGGCGGCGGGGCGACGGTAACAAGCACCCTGAAAAAAAATTCACCGTGCAGTGATGTTAAAAAACTGCCCGCAGCGTCTTGGGGATCGTCAACGGTGATCAACCCGGCTTGAGTCTGGATGCGGAGATATTCGGCGACCGTTGCGATGACTTCTTTGGCGCCGTTGTCGAAAAACGCCTGTCCCAGTTCGGGGAAACGATCAACATGGGCCACCAGGATGCGCAGCAGAGCCTTGCCTTCGGGTTCGAGAATTTGGTTCACGAAGTTGCTGCCAAATTCGGTCAGCGCTTCGGCCATGTCGTCAGACGGCGACAGCGTGAGCAGCATCGCGTCCATTTTGGCCTGACACATGCCCAGCATAACATCGCCAAACAGTGCTTCTTTGGAGGCGTAATGATTGTAGACGGTGCGCTTGGAGACATTGGCGGTCTCGGCGATCACATCCATACTTGCGCCATCGAATCCCTTGTCCAAAAAGATCTTGCGCGCGGCCTCGATGATGGCCAAGCGCTTTTGTTCGCTTCGGCTTAGGGGGATGAGGCAGCTGGGTTTTTGCCAATTTGGATCCGGCATAAAAAGACTTTCGAAAATTAATTACACTTACCAGTTTACTTTTTTTGGAGCATATGTAAACTGCACTGAGTAGTTTACATTTATTTGTCTTATTTATCAATGCGCACCAGGATGATTCTTGAAAGTATATAGAATCAAAAACAGGCGCATATACAAAGATTCAGGCAGCTTGAACAACGCAATCAGCACGTTGAGGCCCTCCCCACATTACCCGGAGTCGTGAGTATGAGTAAGTTTTTCGATCAATTATCAGTCCGTTATGCGCAAAGGATCATTTCCTGGCGCTGGCTGGTTCTGGTACTTTCACTGGTTGCGGCCCTCGGGGTAATTTCTGGCGCCAAAAACCTTGCCTTCACCAGTGACTATCGGGTGTTTTTCAGCGATGAAAATCCCCAGTTGACCGCCTACGAAGACCTTCAAGACATTTACACCAAGACCGACAACATCTTGTTTGTATTGAAGCCTGCTGAGGGCAAAATATTCACTCAAAAGTGGATGGGCGTGGTCAGGGATTTGACGGAAGCCTCGTGGCAGATCCCCTATTCAATCCGGGTCGATTCGCTGACCAACTATCAAAACACCGAAGCCGAAGAAGACAATTTGATTGTTGCCGATTTGGTTGAAGATCCGGCGAGCTTAACGGCGCAAAATCTGGCAAAGATCGAACGGATTTCTCAGACCGAACCGGCCTTGGCCAAGCGTTTGATTTCCGTCGACAGCACCACCACCGGGGTGCAAATCACCTTGCAACTGCCGCCCGATGATATGATCGCGTTGGACAGTTCGGTGAAGTTTGCCGAAAAAATGGCCGCTGATTTGGAAGCCAAACACCCGGGTTTGCGGGTTGCAGTGACGGGCCTTGCGCCGTTGAGCAACGCGTTTCCGGCGGCCTCACAGGCCGACATGATGCTTTTGATTCCGTTGATGTTTGGCATCATCATCATAGCCTTAGTTTTGTTTTTACGCTCGCTCACCGGTACCGTCACGACCTTGCTGGTGACTATTTTGTCGGCGGCCTCTGCGATGGGGATTGCCGGTTGGACCGGGACGTTGTTAACGCCACCTTCGGCGATGGCCCCGACCATTGTGATGACCATCGCGATTGCCGACTGTGTGCACATCTTGGTCACCATGTTCCATGAGATGCGCCACGGAAAAACCAAGTATGAGGCGATTGTCGAAAGCATGCGGGTCAATATCCAGCCGGTGTTTCTCACCAGCTTGACGACCATGATCGGTTTTCTCAGCCCGAACTTTTCCGATGCCCCGCCGTTTAACGACCTGGGCAACATGTCGGCCTTCGGTGTTTTGGTGGCGTGGATTTTGTCGATGACTTTGCTGCCAGCCTTGGTGGCGATTTTGCCGGTGCACGTCAAAGCCCACGTCGATGGCTCGACCATGATGATGGAGCGGCTCAGCGAATTTGTCATTACCAATCGCAAGCGTTTATTGGTCGGCATGAGTGTGTTGATCGTGGTGCTGGTGTCGATGATTTCAAAAATTGAGCTGGATGATCGCTTCGTCGAATACTTCGACACCTCGGTTCCGTTTAGGGTCGACAGTGATTTTACGCGTGAAAATCTCACCGGGATTTATCAGGTTGAATATTCTATTGGTAGCGGTGAATCCGGTGGCGTGGCCAACCCTCAATATTTGGTGCACCTGGAAGACTTCTCCAATTGGCTGCGCGCGCAGCCTGGTGTTATTCACGTCAACACCCTCACCGACGTGATGAAGCGTTTGAACAAGTCCATGCATGGTGATGATGACAGTTGGTACGTTTTGCCGGACGAACGTGACTTGGCGGCGCAATACTTGCTGCTTTATGAAATGTCTTTGCCCTATGGGTTGGATCTCAACTCACAAATCAACGTCGACAAATCGGCGTCGCGCCTGACCGCCACCTTGGACAATGTCTCAAGTGCGCAGATGCGCGACCTTGCCGAACGTTCACAGGTATGGCTGCAAGACAACACCGAGTCTTATATGGTTAGCGAAGGCACCGGGGCGTCAGTGATGTTCTCCTACATTGCCGATCGCAACATTAAATCGATGCTCGGCGGCACCGCGTTGGCGTTTTTGTTGATTTCGATTTCCATGGTGATCGCCCTGCGCAGCCTGAAAATCGGCATGATCAGCTTGATTCCCAATATGGTGCCTGCGGCCATGGCCTTTGGCCTGTGGGGGGTGTTCGTCGGCCAAGTCGGTCTGGCGGTGTCGGTGGTTGCGGCGACCAGCCTCGGCTTGATCGTCGATGCCTCGGTGCATTTCCTGTCCAAGTATGTGCGGGCCCGGCGTGAACGTGACCTCAGTCCCGAAGATGCGGTGCGCTATAGTCTTCGCACCGTCGGCACCGCGTTGTGGATGACCACTGCGATTCTGGTGGCCGGGTTTGCGGTGCTGTCCTTGTCGGCCTTTAAGCTCAATGCCGATATGGGGCTTTTGACCGCCATCACCATTGCCTTGGCGCTGCTGGTTGATTTTTTACTGTTGCCGCCGTTGCTGTTGTTGTTTGAACGTCAAGCTGAGGCTGTGGCCCAGGATGACGACGATGACACCGTGCTCACCAACCCTCAATCGACGCAATAATGCGACTTAACAGGAGTACCCTACACATGACGTTACGTAATACTTTCACCGTCGGCCTGTTGAGCCTTTTCGCAATCACGGCCTTGGTTCCCATGACCGCGTCTGCGGACGCCGTGACCAAGGGCAATGAGGTGGCCGCCGAATGGAACCGCCGCGACCTCGGCTTTGGCGATACCCGGGCCACCATGGAAATGGTCTTGGAAAACCGCAATGGCCAAACAAGCACCCGGCGCATGCGCATGAGCACCTTGGAGGTGCCCAATCCAGACGAAGGCGATAAAACCCTGACGGTGTTTCAACATCCGCGTGATATTAAGGGCACGGCGTTTTTGAGCTTTTCGCACATCAACGATCCCGATGATCAGTGGCTATATCTGCCGGCGCTCAAGCGGGTCAAACGCATTTCTTCGAAAAATAAATCCGGCCCGTTTGTCGGCTCAGAATTTGCCTATGAAGATTTGTCGGCCCAGGAGCTGAAAAAATACACCTACACATCTATTCGTGAAGAAGCCTGTGGCGAGCTCACCTGTGCGGTGATCGAACAGGTGCCGACCTATGAAAATTCGGGCTACACAAAAATGGTGGTGTGGTACGATTTGGCGGAATATCGCCAGCAGAAAATCGATTATTACGACCGTAAAAAACAGCTCGTGAAGACCTTGGAGTTTTCCAATTTTCAGCAGCACTTGGATAAATACTGGCGCGCCTATGACATGTTCATGGTCAATCATCAGACCGGCAAAAAAACCCGCCTGGTGTTCAGCAAGTACGAATTCCAAATTGGCCTCAAGGAACGTGACATGACCAAAAACGCCTTGAAGAGAATTCGTTGATGGCGAAGTTTGTTCAGCGCACAGTTGGCGGGCTGATGTCACTTTTGACATTGGCCCCGCTGGCGGCCCATGCCGAGTTTGAAGACAGCGTGCTTGAGGTCAGCGGCGTGGTGGCCAGCGAAGTTCGTCTGTTCACCAACAACGCCATTCAGGCCGGGCAAAAAAATCAACGGGTCAATCCATCGCTGGTGATCAATCCCGAATTCAGCCTGTCGTGGAACGATGATCTCGATCGTATCGATTTCATTCCCTATTTGCGCCTCGATGCCCAAGATAAAGAGCGCACCCACTTCGATGTGCGCGAATTGAAGTATCTGCATGTGGGTGAAGACTGGGATCTCATTGTCGGCGCCGACAAAGTTTTTTGGGGGGTGATGGAATCCAAACATTTGGTCGATATCATCAATCAAAACGATGCAGTTGAAGACATCGACGGCGAAGACAAACTGGGCCA
>JAESUA010000191.1 GCA_016763255.1 Magnetovibrio sp.
AGTGCAACGTCAATAGCGCGTATGAGGATCAATCCAATGCTCAAGAAAAGTCCAGTTTCATCAAAAATGTATGAAAGCATGGTCCAAGACCTACCCGTCGCGGTGATGATTTGTGACCTGCGGGATTTTCGCATCACCTATATGAACGAAATCAGTCGCACGACCTTGCAATCAATCGAACATTTATTGCCGGTCAAGGCCGCCGACATGGTCGGCACGTCCATTGATGTGTTCCACAAAAACCCGGCCCACCAACGTCAATTGCTATCCAACCCCAACAACCTGCCCTATCAAACCAATATCACATTGGGCGGTGAAATTCTTGATCTGTTGATCACACCGATTATGGACGGCAATAAATACATCGCACCGATGCTGACGTGGTCAGTCGTCACCGACAAAATCAAAAGCGAACAAGAATCTGACCGTCAGGCGCAGATGCTCGACCAGATGCCCATCAATGTATTGCTGTTGGAGCTTGAAAACTTCACCATCAACTATGCCAACAGAACCAGCGTCACCACATTGCGCACGCTTGAAAAATTGCTGCCGATCCGGGCCGACGATATTGTCGGCACCTGTGTTGATGTGTTCCACAAAAACCCAGCCCACCAACGCGGCCTGTTGCGCGACCCATCAAATTTACCCCACTCGGCACAAATCCGGGTGGGAGATGAACATCTTGATTTGTTGGTTTCGGCGATCAACGATACGGATGGCAACTATACCGGCGCGATGCTGACATGGAGCATCATCACCCAACGCATCAAACTGGCCGACGATTTTGAAACCAACATCGGGTCCGTTGTCGGCACCGTTTCCAGTGCCTCGACCGAATTGCAATCCACCGCGGAAAGCATGGCGGCGACCTCGGAAGAAGCCACCAACCAGGCCTCCGCCGTGGCAGCCGCAGCCGAAGAGCTGTCCAGTTCGGTCCAAGAGATTTCACGTCAAGTTGGCCGCTCAGCCTCCATCGCATCCGAAGCGGTGGCCGAAGCGGATCGTTCCAACGAAATGGTTCAAGGCCTGAATAAAGCCGCCAACAAAATCGGTGATGTGGTCAATCTGATCAACGATATTGCCTCACAAACCAATTTGTTGGCGCTGAACGCAACCATCGAAGCGGCCCGCGCCGGTGAAGCCGGTAAGGGATTTGCGGTGGTGGCCTCGGAGGTCAAAAACCTCGCCAATCAGACAGCCAAGGCGACCGATGAAATTTCCACCCAAATTAGCGACATCCAAAGTGCCACCAAGGAGACGGTCGGGGCCATCGAAGGAATCGGTTCAACCATCCGTGAAATCAACGAAATTGCCACCACCATTTCCTCTGCGGTCGAAGAACAAAATGCTTCGACCCAAGAAGTGGCACGCAACATTCAAGGTGTTACCGACGCGTCCACCGAATCTGGCCGCGCGGCGTCGCAAGTTCTGGATGCTGCAGGCGAGTTGTCACAACAATCCGAACAATTGGGTGCCCAGGTCCAAGAATTTATGATTGATATTCGAGGAGGTGACTCAAAAAAAAAGTAACTAAGTCGGCGTCCAAACCACGCAGCGCCACTCGGGTCCCCACTCGGGCCCCCTCTAGGCCCGAACCGGCATCAAGTGGGCCGTTCACAGGTCGTCAAATTCAGTTGGTACAAGACACCTTTGCAATGGTTGAGCCCATCGCCGAACAAGCCGCCGAATTGTTCTACACCCGTTTGTTTGAATTGGACCCAAGCCTCAAAGCTTTGTTCAAATAGGACATAAAAGAACAAGGTCGCAAGCTGATGGCCACGCTTAAATTTGCGGTTGCCACCCTGACCAAGCTTGACCAGCTTGTCCCGGCGGTCGAAAAACTGGGCCGCGCTCATGTGGGGTACGGCGTCAAAGCCCCCCACTACGATACCGTCGGCGAAGCCCTTTTATGGACCTTGGGTCAAGGTTTGGGTGAGGCCTTCACACCGGAGGTCGAAGATGCCTGGACCGCCGTTTACATAACCCTAGCCGCAACCATGAAGCATGCGGCCAAGAGTTAACGCAACGAGGGAAGTAATACGCGCATAGAAGAAACAGCATCTATCTCCCAACTAAAGCCGTCACCTGACAAGTCCCCCCCAGGTGACGGCTCCTTTTTGCCGGAAATGCTCAAGCCGTTTATTCTTTGTTCGCAATTTGAATATCGTCAACCGACGCATATTCGATGGTGTTCAAAGTGCCGTCCAGATCGACGATTACGATGTCGCCTTCGATCACCCGCGATGCATCTGGATTGGTGTTGAAAAAGTTCCAGATAAAACAAGCCGCCAGCACTTCACCAGGACCTTGGTCGATGTCTTCGTTTTCTTGCGCCCGCGCCATGAAGTTATCCAGAAGGGTGCGCGCCTTCATCAAATCATCTTCGCCGTGGCGATCGATTTCTTTTTCGGCCTCATTCAAATCGGTCAAAAATTTATCGAAAGTTGACTCTGAGATTGCAAAATCTGCAACCAATCCGGCACTGAAATACGTTACGTTGCGCATGTTTGATTACCCCTATAAATCTTCGATCACCTGGCGCACCAGGGGAATTGTAATGGCGCGCTTTTGAGCAAGCGCACGTTCATCGACAGCACGGATCAAATCGCGCACCCCGGCAAAAGACCGGTCCATGCGCGCCAGCATATACGTCAAAACATCCTGGTCTATGTTCAATTGTCGATCTGCGAATTGTTTAACGATCAGCGCCATCAAGAGCGCATCGTCGGGTGGTTGAATTTGTGCAACCGGCGCCGTATTCAAGCGCGAACTGAGATCTTTGAGCTCAATCGGCCAGCGCGCAGGTGGGTTTTCCCCGGTCATTAAAATTTTGATGTCACCTTCACGCGCAAGATTATAAAGATGCAAGAGTTCTTCAGCCAAACCTTCGACCAAAAATTCAGTGACATCTTCCAACACCAAAGCGCTCGCCCCCACCAACACACCGTCGGCGCGTTCAGACTGCAAATCTCGCGGCGTGATCATGCGCGCCCCGCTCATGCACTGAAACACATGCGCCAAATGGGTCTTGCCCGCACCTTGGGAGGCGGCGATAACCAACACCGGACCGGGCCAGTCGGGCCAACGTTCCACCCAGGCAATGGCATGGGCATTGGGTGGCGCAACCAAAAAATCTTCACCGCCCAAGGCAGGCCGGTGGTCAAAATCAAAGGGAATTTGTTTATTGGCCAATGGTTTAAACGCCCGTGTAGAAGGCGCTGTCGCGGTAACGCCCAATGGCAAAGCGCACCAACACACCGATGATAGAGGCCGTGGGAACCGCCAACAATACCCCGGTAAAACCAAACAGAGAGGCCCCTGCCATCAAGGCGAAGATGATCCACACCGGATGCAAACCAACCCGTCCACCGACCAAATTGGGGGTTAAAAACGCCGCGTCAATCGTCTGTCCGATGGCGAACACGCTGGCCACCATGACAAACGACATGGGGTCACTGAACTGCATCAGCGCCACCCCAAAAGCCACCATCAGGCCGATGATCATGCCGACATATGGCACAAACGCCAACACCCCGGTGCCCAATCCGATCAACAAACCAAAATCGAGCCCGACCAAGGTGAGGCCGGTGGCATACAGCGTGCCCAGCGCCAAACAGACGGTGGCCTGACCACGCACGAAGCCAGCGATGGTGGCATCAATTTCACGAAATTGCGCCCGAATGGTGTCCACCGACGTCCGCGGCAAAAGCTCATCCACCTTGGTCACCAAAAGATCCCAATCGCGCAACAAGAAAAATGCAACCACCGGCATGATGAACACCAGCGAGAGGGTGTTAACCACCGCCTTGCCACCCAAGAAAAGGCTTTTTAAGACATCGATCAGCCACGACACCGCGGCACCGGCAAATGCGCCGGCGTTGTCTTTGAGCGTTTGAATTTCATTGGCGCCCAGTTCACGTTCAATCTGGGCGATCAAGGGGTCGAGAAAATCGTGGGCGGCGGTCACGGCATCGGGAATACGCGCCACCAAGCCCACAATTTGTGCCTGCAAAAGGGGGAACAAAGCCATCCCCAATGCCGAAATAAGGGCAAAAAATGTCAAAAGAATCAAGGCTGTTGCCGCAGATCGCGATTTCAACCCGACTTCCAGCCTGTCGGCCAGTGGATCGAGGAAATAGGCCACCGCCAAACCGGCAACAAAGGGGGTCAGCACACCGCTCAACACATAGAGCAGCAGCAAAAACACCCCCAGGCCCACGACCCTGAACCACATTTGCTTTTCCCGGCTTGTTGTTTTGTCCATGCTACCTCCCCTCCAACTGGGACCAGCGGCGTATCCACACCACCGCATAAGCCAGCCCCGATATAATCGTCGCCATGGCGGTCAAGATCACCAAAGCATCCAATC
The DNA here is from genome assembly GCA_016763255.1 of Magnetovibrio sp. Classification (GTDB taxonomy): domain Bacteria; phylum Pseudomonadota; class Alphaproteobacteria; order Rhodospirillales; family Magnetovibrionaceae; genus Magnetovibrio. The sequence continues at coordinate 4,370 of JAESUA010000191.1, forward strand.
CACCATCCAATTCAATGCCATATCCGGCGTTCGCCATCACCGCTGCCGCCAAGACAATCTGCAAGACGGTGTTCACCTTGCTCACCATCAAGGGCTGCATGGTAAGCGAATGTGTCATGGTTTCAAAGAGCAGCGCCCCGCCCACAATCATCAGGTCGCGAAACACCACCAAGATCACCAACCAATTGGGTAAAACACCTGCGATGCCAAGCGTTATATATACGGACACCAGCAAGGCTTTGTCGGCAATCGGATCGAGATATTTGCCCAGTTCGGTTTCCATGTTGAAGCGCTTGGCGATAAAACCGTCGACTCCATCCGAAATCCCCGCCGCGACAAACACCCAAAACGCCCACAACAAATGGTCTTCGACAATCAGCCAAACCAAAAAAGGGGTTGAGGCAATTCTCAACATGGTGATGAAATTGGGCAGGTTCACGGAGGGAAATCCCTTATTGGGTGGTCGAGGTCTGGGAAACCTTTTGCGCCAAGAACCATCCGCCAGCCTCTTCCCAAAGCACCAGGTCGGCCTGATCGAGCGACAAAGCCAATTGCTCCGCATCGCCGATGAAGTGCAAATTCAAGCGCACCTCATCACGGCGCAACAACACCAGGTCGGCACGCCGCACAATCGCCACCCCGTTCAAGCGATCACGCACCTTCACCCAATCGCCAAGGCCCGAGACCGGCACGGAAATCGGCAACAGCTGCGCGCTGCCCGCCTGGATCAAATTATCTTGTTTCCAGTTGTCTTCGACCTGGGCGGTCAACTGCACCACCGCACGGTTCAACAAAACCGAAAGATCGTCGCCGGGCTTTGAGCTGAAGCTTTTGACCACCGTGTGTTCTTGCATCGCACTGCCAAAACGGGTCAGATAAACCTCCAATTCCGGCAAGCCATTGTACGAATCCATGCGCAATATGCCATGTGCCACCACCACATCACCCGCGTCATAGCGCTGGGCGATGGCTTCCAGGCGCGACATATCACCTTCGATGGCTTGTTCAGCCCCGATGGTGCGCACATCGTTGAGATCGCCCGCCGGCAAAATCGTCGGCACCAGGCCCTGGCCGGGGCCATTTCGGCTGTAATCGTTCCACGCAGTGCGCCACGGATTGGGATCATCCCATAACAACAATGCCCCGGCGGCCTGATAAACCGGCTACATCAAAACCGGTTTTGAGGATGTTTCGGCAAATGGCAGGCCATATTCATCCAACAGTGCGCGCACACCTTTCGCGCGAAAGCGATAATTGAGTTTGGCGATGTAGCGCACGGTTGACGCTTTTTCTTCGGCAACGGTAAAATCTTGAACCAATTCAGTGATTTGGGCGGCACCGATGTCCGGCAAACGATTGTGATAGGCCTGCAAGGTGAGGCGCTTCAAAAGCAGGATAAAGGCCTTCTTTTCGCCCTCGGCCATGGCTTGCACACGGGCGGTGGCAGCCGAATCGGATGTGACATCAACGGTCACGTTGGAGACTTCAAACAAGCGCGGGGCGGCGGCCTCAACCGACGTACTTGGGAACAGTCCAACACCCGTGAACAGCAGGACAAAAACAAGCCCCAAAGCACTGCCAATTCTCATGTGTCGTGTCCCCTTGTTTTGCGCCATTGCAAAGCGGCCCTAAATGGTTATGTTTCACCTTCTTGGCACTGGTTTTACCACGTTGAGCCACCAATACCAGAGCGGCGTTTGAAACGCCCGAGGAGGATGCCATTTCCGGGGCAAATTACAAAGATGCCGGCGTTGACATTGATGCAGGCAATGCACTGGTCGAAGCCATCAAAGACGACGCCAAATCCACGGCGCGTGCTGGCGTGGTTTCCGGCCTGGGTGGGTTCGGCGCGCTGTTCGACCTTAAGGCCGCAGGCTACACCGATCCAATTTTGGTCGCGGGCACCGATGGTGTCGGCACCAAACTAAAGGTCGCCATTGCCACCGGCCAGCACACCACGGTGGGCATCGATCTGGTCGCCATGTGCGTCAACGATTTGGTGGTTCAGGGTGCACAGCCCCTGTTTTTCTTGGATTATTACGCCACCGGCAAGCTCGACGTGCAGGCCGGCAAGGACATCATTTCCGGCATCGCCGAAGGCTGTCGCCAATCCGGCAGCGCGCTGATCGGCGGCGAAACTGCTGAAATGCCCGGCATGTATTCGGGCGGTGATTACGATCTCGCCGGCTTTAGCGTCGGTGCGGTTGAGCGCGACGAAATTCTCACCGGCGATCAGGTACAGGACGGCGACGTGATCCTCGGCTTGGCCTCCAGCGGTTTGCACTCCAACGGTTTTTCGCTGGTTCGCAAGGTGGTTTCGGACGCCGTC
>JAESUA010000192.1 GCA_016763255.1 Magnetovibrio sp.
AAACTTTACATATCAATGTAGTAATGTATAAATTGTTATTTAAATAAACTATCAAACCATAGCTTTTGTCAATGAAGTAACTATATTATTTATTTAATACATTACAAGTGACTGATATGCGATTCTTCGATAAAAGATAAGCTTCACTATTTTAGGTTTTGATCGTTCTAAAAAATTAGACTTTACAAGGCGTTACGTTCATCAAGAGCGCGTCATTAGCCTGAAAAATGCAATGAATTTCTTCTTGTCCCTATGGCCATAAAGCTATGATTAGCTCTGTAAAAGGGGTTATTTTTGTACTGAAGAAGAAAAAATTTACACCAAATCTATTGCCATTATTTCTTAGACCTGAGTAAGTACTACACAACTCAACACTATGAATGCTTTGATCAACGGAGCCCCGATAAAGATGGATTGCACACTCTGTGGCTTGCCGACCCTCACACCTCCCCTAGAATCCGACGGCCATGCTTTTTGCTGTTTTGGCTGTCAGGAGGTCTATCGCAATTTCGGCGCAGACGTTTTGTTCAACGAACCCACTTCGCTGTCTTCAACCGATGCCGCCCTCCTGCCCTCAGGAAACTACAATGAAGCCTTCTTGCGCATTGAAGGCATGCACTGTTCGTCGTGTGAGTATCTGATTGAACGCATGGCCGTTAAGGTCAACGGCATTGTTTCTGCCGCGTCGAGTTACGCCACCTCAACGGCTAAAATCGTTTATGACCCCGACATCATCCAAGAAGATGATTTGTCCAATGCGCTGAAAATATCCGGTTACAAAACGCGGTTGAGCAGTGAGGGTATGCCCGAATACGACAACCGCATGGACCTTTTGCGGTTGGTTGTTGGGCTGACCTTCGGCGGACTGGTGATGATGCTCTACGTTGCCTTTTTCTATCCCACCCACCTGGGCGTAATCGAAAAAAGCGATTTTGATGTGATCGGCTGGCTGGCCTACAGCGCCGCACCGTGGAGCATTTTCGGGCTGACCACGGTGCTCATCATCTATGTGGCCGCGCCCATTTTTAGAGGTGCGTGGATTGGGTTGCGCGCCCGCATGCTCAACATGGATAACCTGCTGGCCATTTCAATTTTGGCCGCCTATGGCTACAGCGTCAGCCAGCTTGTAGAAGGCTCCCTCGACCTCTATTTCGATGTCGCCGCCGCGATCATTTTGGTGGTGACCATTGGCCGCTATGTGGAACGCGGGGCGAAGGCCGAAGCCACCCAGGAGTTGATGAAAATCATGCAATCTTGGGCACCCAAGGCGCGCATCCGGTGGGGCGGAGATTATCGCCTTCAACCGATTGAGGAGCTTGAGCCCGGCGAGCACGTCATCATCTGGGAAGGCGAAGCGATCCCGGTCAACGGAACCATCGTCGCGGGCAGCGCCGCAATCGACGAATCGCTCATGACCGGGGAACCTTTCCCGGTCGCGCGCGAACCGGGCCAAGAGGTACTGGGCGGGTCATGCGTGGTCGAAGGCAGTTTGGAAATCAAAGTCGGTCCCACGGTGGAAAGCCAGATGGACAATTTGGCGCGTATCTTATGGAATGTGCAAAGTTCAAACGCTGGTGCCCAAGGCCTGGCCGATAAGGTGGCGCGGGTATTTGTGCCGTTGGTCATGGTGTTGGCCGTTATCGTTAGCGGCTTAACCCTGGCGTTTGGCGGTGATCCCCGCGACGCTTTGCTGGCCGGTTTGGCGACCTTGATCGTATCTTGTCCGTGTACCTTTGGTCTGGCAATACCGTTGACCACCGCCGTCGGCGTCAGCGCCGCATTGCGCCAAGGCATCATCATCACCAGCGCAGATGCCTTTGAAAAAGCACCAAAAATCGACACCATCGCAATCGACAAAACCGGCACCTTATCGACCGGCGATATGAGCGTGGTTGAGGTGTTCGGCGATGATGCTATCACCAAACATGCCGCCGCCGTCGAACGGTTATCGCCTCACCCCATTGCCAAGGCCATCGCCCGCCTGGACACCAGCTTGCAAGCCGATGAATTGGAAATCCACCCCGGGAAAGGGGCCATGGCGCAGGTTGAAAACCACCACGTGGCGGTCGGCAGCAAGGCCTTGTTCGCAACCCTGGGCTGGGACATCCCCAGCACACTCGCCGCTCAAACCGCGACCATAGCCCCCGGTGAAGGCGTGGTGTCCTATGTCGGATGGGACGGCATTACCCACGGAGCCATTGTCACCCGCGATCAATCACGCCCCGAATGGATGCAGGTTGTCGACCGCCTGCGCAAAAACTGCCGCGTGGTATTGCTCAGCGGTGCCGAACACCCCAGCGGTTATGAAGATCACTTCGATGATGTATTTGCCGGGGTTCCGCCCGAAGGAAAGGCCGCCGTCATCCGCCAGTTGCGCCAACAAGGCACGGTGGTGATGATCGGCGACGGCAGCAACGACGCCCCGGCTTTGGCCGCAGCCAATCTGGGCATAGCCTTTGGCGCGCCGACGACACTGGCCGCAGAAGCCGCAGATGTGATCATTCCCGGTGAACGGCTAGAACGCATATTCGATGCCTTCGATCTGCTCGACACCATGCGCTGTCGCATTCGTCAAAATCTCGGCTGGGCGCTCATGTACAACGCCGTGGCGATTCCACTGGCGATAACGGGTTTGCTCAACCCATTGTTTGCCGCACTGGCGATGTCGGCCAGCAGCTTGATGGTGGTATTCAACTCATCACGAAAAATTAAGGGTCCGCCGTCGTGCGCCATCAATTGACGTCAATGCCCACTGCGTCCCCCACCGCAGCACAGGCCTCGCCGAACATCAGTGAAAAGGCCGTTTGGGCATCATTCATGGCTTGAGAGACCGGTTGCGCGGACGCTGCGTGCTGATGGCTGCCGCTCAACGACGTTACGCCGGTGTAAATGCCAAACAACATCACGCTGACCCCGGCGACTTGGCGCATGATCGGACTGCGCACAATTTTGGCGATGTGGTGCGACGCTTTGCCCATCACCAACAACATTGGCAAGGTGCCCAGGCCAAAACCCAACATCATCATTGCACCGCGTTCAGCTGATGCGGAAATCATCGCCAGGGCCAAGGCCGAATAGACCAATCCGCACGGCAACCAGCCCCACACCAAGCCCAATCCAAACGCATGCAGCGGACCTTGTACGGGTAAAAAGCGTTTGCCCAACGGTTGAATGTATTTCCAAACATGACGACCAAGGTTTTCAAGACCGGCTACCGCGCGCCACCAGCCAGCCAGATAAAGGCCCAAGGCGACCATAAACAAACCCGCGATCAATCCGCCAATCGGTAGCACCCTGGCCAGCGCCAGATGTTCAGCCTGCGCACCGATCAAGCCAACCAGCGTTCCGGCCACCATGTAACTGATAATGCGGCCAAAATTATAGGAAAAATGATGCATAAATTGCATCAGTGCTGAGCGCCGCCGGCTTTCTGGTAAACCCGAATTGAGCGCACCGACAATGCCACCGCACATACCGATGCAATGGCTCGACCCTAAAAATCCAATCGTCAGTACCGTTATGAACGTCAACTCCACTGCGCGGCCCACCTCTGTCGCAATTTTACGACTCTCAGTAACGCGCATTTTCTCCTACAAAGAAAATTGAATGATTTGATCAAATGATTGGATTTATCAATCAATGTGCATGTTTAAACAAAAAAAAGGGCCCCCGAAGGAGCCCTTAAAGTCAGAGTTGAGGCTGTGGGTAAATAGCCTCGAGTGACGAGGAGACGAGCCCTCTTCCCCCCGGCCCTAATCCCAGGGCAGAGAGTAGGTTTTGAGGTTGGTGAAGCTCTTCATAGCTTCCAACACACCTTCTTTGTAGCCCAGGCCGCTGTCCTTAATGCCGCCAAACGGTGACATCTCGATGCGATAGCCGGGTACTTCCCAGATGTTGACGCTGCCAACCTTCAATTCTTTGATAAAGCGCTGAATGGACTTCCAATTGTCGGTGCAGACCCCCGACGACAAGCCATAAGCGGTGGAGTTCGATACCCGGATGACATCATCAATGTCTTTGCAGCGAATGATCGGCGCCACCGGGCCGAAGGTTTCTTCACGCACCAGCTCGCAATCAAACGGCACATGATCAACCACCGTCGGGGCATAAAGCGCGCCCTGGCGATCATTACCACACATCAACGTCGCGCCTTTTTTCACCGCATCATTAACCCGGTTTTGGAACAATACAGCGGACTCTTCATTGATCACCGTGCCCATATCCATCTCCGGATCGGACGGGTTGCCGTATTTCAGCTTGAGGGTTTTTTCGGTCACCAACTTGACAAAGGCATCGGCGACACTGTCGATCACCAAGATGCGTTTGACTGCGGTGCAACGTTGGCCGGAGTTTTTGAACGAACCGGCGACGGCCAAATCAGAGGCCTTGTCCAGATCGGCGTCTTCCATGATGATCAGTGGATCATTGCCGCCCAATTCCAAGATTTTGCGCCGATATCCAGCATGCTCGGCAATGTATTTACCGATCGGAACACCGCCGGTGAAGGTCACCAAATCGGCATGTTCGTTGGTCAGCATTTCATCGGCGATGTCTTGTGGGGCACCGGTGACAACCTGGAACATTTGAGGCGGCAGTCCCGCATCATACAACACATCGGCCAACATCAGCGCCGTCAGCGGGGTCTTTTCCGTTGGCTTAAGCACCATGCAGTTGTTGGTGGCAATCGAGGGCGCAGTCTTGTGCGCAACCTGATTGAGCGGATGGTTGAACGGCGTGATGGCGCTGATCGCATTCAGTGGTTCGCGCACCGTGAAGATCTTGCGCTGTTTGCCATGTGGCGTGATATCGCAAGAATAAATCTCACCATCATCGATGATGCACAGCCTTGCCGACAGACTGAACACGTCATAGGCACGACCCACTTCATAGAGTGAATCTTTTTTGCACAAGCCCGCTTCGGCGGTGATGGTATCGGAAATCTCTTCTTTGCGTTCGACCAAAATGTCGGCGGTCTTTTGCAAGATTTCGTAACGCTCATGACGCGTCAACGTGGGGGTGTAATCGGCGGCAATCTTAAAAGCAGATAGCACATGTTCGATCTGGCCCATCGGAACGGTTCCGACCAAGCCACCGGAATACGGGCTGACCACATCGATGCGATCTTCGGTGACAACTTTTTCACCGCCAATGCGCATCGCTTCGTGACGAACGGGACCCATCTGGTTCATGGTATTAATCTCCTTAAGCTTTACGCTTGGGCATAGTTCAGCGCCAAATCAAACGCATCGAAATTGCGCAGGCGGCGATCACTTTCCAGTTTTGGTGTTGGCCGATTGACCAGCAGCGGCACGCGCTGTTCCGACACCCCACCGTGCGAGCGCAGCGGTTCTTTGAGGGCCGACAAATCATGTCGATCGACGCTGGTGCCGAGGACTTTTTGTGCCGTTGAGATCAAGATCACATCGCCGGTACGGTCTTCGGGCAGCTCAAATACAGCGCAGCCTTCTTCGCGGGTGTAAGCATGCATGATGCCGTCCATGGCGTCCAGACGGGCAATGGTTTCGGCGCGGATGTCTTCGGGAATGTAAGCAGTGGCGAACGACCCCAGTGCACCGTGATGCACCACGTAAGGATCGGTGATCGGCAAGATCACCCGGGCTTTATCTTTACCCAGCCAATCATCCAAAACATCTTGCAGATAAATCACGTCCGGCACGCCGGCATCGGTGTGCTTGGGCTTCATGCCGTGATCGGCGGTGATGGTGATGATCGCCCCACGCTCATCCATTTGCGCCAGATACTTGTCCAGCATGGCGTAAAAATCGTTGGCCACCGGGGTACCCGGAGCATGTTTATGCTGGATGTAATCGGTGGTCGAAAGATACATCAGGTCGGGCTTGAATTCATCCATCAACTTGACGCCACAGGCAAAGATAAACTCGCTGAGTTCCGCCGAATAAACCGACGGCACGTCGCGGCCAATCCACGTTGAAGCGTTGTCGATGCCGTTACCGGCCATGGTGGTTTCGTCGGATTTTTCCGAAGAAAAGCAAATCGCACGGCCTTCTTTAAAACTTAAGCTATGGCCCAAAAGCCCACGCAATTTGTCCTTGGCGGTGACCACCGCGATCTTAGCACCTTGGTCGTAAAATGCCTTGAAGATGGTCGGCACGCGCAAGAACTTGGCGTCGTTCATCATCACTTCTTCGTCATTTTCAGTGTCGTAGAAATAATTGCCGCAAATGCCGTGCACGGCTGGTGGGCGACCGGTGACGATGGACAGGTTGTTGGGGTTGGTGAAGCTGGGCACCACACAATCGGCACGATGGTCCGTTCCTTTGGCCAAAGCCTCTTTCAGGTACGGCATCATGCCATCTTCAATTGCGCGTTCGATATAAGCCGGTTCAGAGCCATCAACACACACCACCACCACCGGCTGGTTGGGCCATGCATAGGTGCGGTCGTTCACAACAACGGGAGATTTCTTCGAAGACATGGGGAGTCCTTACGGTTTAAGTTTTTTATCGTTACGCTTTACGCGGCACATTGGTTTTGCAATTCACGCTGTTCCAAGGCCTCGACAGGCGGGGCGCAACTGGTCACACCCATAGCATCGCACGCGCCCTTCATGGCCGCCAGTACACCGCGCATAACATCAGCATCAAGATTGCCGATGCAGCCGACACGGAAACTGTCGACCACCGTCAGCTTGCCGGGATAGATGACAAATCCACGGTCTTTAATTTCTTCGTAAAAACGCAGGAATTCAAAATTAGGGTCCGCGGGGCAAAAGAACGTGGTGATGATCGGTGAGATCCAACGATCTTCGAGCAAGGTCTCAAAACCCATTTCGCGCATTCCGGAAATCAGGATTTGCCGGTTGCCGTCATAGCGCGCGAAACGTCCGGCAACACCGCCTTCTTCTTCGTGCTGGATCAGCGCTTCCAAGAACGCCACCACGGTGTGGGTCGGCGGGGTGAAGCGCCACTGGCCGGTTTTGTTCATCACTGCCCATTGGTCATGAACATCGAGGCTTAACGAATGACTGTTGCCTTTGGCAGCTTCCAAAGCGGTCTTCTTGGCGATGATAAAACCAAAGCCCGGCACACCTTCGATGCATTTGTTGGCCGATGAGACCATCGCTTCGAACGGGATGTCTTTGACCGATAGCGGCACCGCGCCAAAGGCGCTCATGGAATCGACGATCAATTTACGACCACGATCGATCACCGCATCGGCAATGCCCTTCAAGGGATTGAGGATGCCGGAGCTGGTCTCACAGTGCACGATCACCACATGGCTGATGGAAACATCGCCATCGAGAATTTCCGCCACTTCACTGGGCATCGGTGGCAAGTAATCACCCTTGTCCAACGCCACCACTTCGCGACCTAGATAATCCAGGGTCTTCAAGGAACGTTGGCCGTAAGCCCCGTTCATCAGCACCAAGACCTTGGCATCGCGGGGGATAAAACTGGCCAATGCCGCTTCGACGGAAAAGGTTCCGCTGCCTTGCATCGGTACGCAGTCGTACGCATCACCGCCATCGCACATGTCGACCAAACGGCGGCGCACCTCGGCGGTAACGCCTTTAAAATCATCATCCCAAGACCCCCAATCGCGCAGCATCGCTTGTTTGGTGCGCGCCGATGTGGTCAAGGGACCGGGCGTCAAAAGATATGGTTCTTCACCAACTGGCTTCAGATCCGCCAACGGATTTTTGTGTGATGCTGGGTTTGACATACCGCTACCTCTTACTGCTCTCATCAATCGCTGTAGTGCGATTCTTGTGGGGGTTGCCTTAAGGCTATTTCGCCTGAAACGGCCTCATAGTTCAAATCGTTAATACAGATACCTTCAATAGGTGGCACTTATAGAAGCAGGGCGTAATTTTGGAACGTCATGGCTCTTCAGTTTGCCCTTGTAGGCGCGCACGGCATTGATCATGCCCATTTCCAACGCATCTGCGATCAGCGCGTGACCGATGGACACCTCGTCCAGATCCGGCAAGGCGCGTGAAAACAATTTCAAATTCGATTTATTAAGGTCATGACCGGCATTAACGCCCAAACCCTGGGCCCGCGCGGTCTGGGCGGCGTTGATGAACGAACGGATGCCAAATTCGGCATGACCCTGGTTGCAGGCATCAGCGTAAGGCCCGGTGTAAAGCTCCACCCGATCCGCACCGACGCCTGCCGCCGCTTCGATTTGTCTGGGATCTGCATCAACAAACAGGCTGACGCGAATGACCGCATTTTTAAAGGTTTTGATCACATCGGACAAAAATGCGGCATGTCTAAGCACATCCCATCCGGCATCAGATGTAAACGCGTCCGGCGCATCGGGCACCAGGGTTACCTGATCGGGGGCATGGGCCAGAACCAGCTGGATAAATTCAGGGCTGGGGTTTCCTTCGATGTTGAATTCAGCATGGCCTTCACCACAAAATTCCTGAACCACGCCTTTCAAATCCGCCAAATCACTAAAACGAATATGGCGTTGATCGGGGCGCGGGTGCACCGTGATACCGTCGGCACCAGCGGCCAAGGCTTGACGCGACAGCCCCAGTAAGTCAGGCAATCCACC
>JAESUA010000193.1 GCA_016763255.1 Magnetovibrio sp.
CCTTGGGCCCCTCACCCCCTTGGGCACCCACCCTGGTCACCCTACCCAAGCCCTTGAAATGCGTTGACCCCATCAAGAGCACACGGCATTGTGCGTGCCGTGAATGATTCTGAAGGTTTGAATTCGAGCCTCAATCAGTGGGTTTTCAGCTGTTTCAATGCACTACGCCACTGCGGCCAAGCCAAACCCACACCAAAGGGTTGGATGATCGCAACCCGGCTGGGTGTTATGGGTCTGGAGGCCTTATGTTAGAAAAAGCTAACTTAATATTATCCAGACGCAAAATAAGTTTTTAGGGAGTGTAAATTTAATGGCCACCCGTATTGGTATTAATGGCTTCGGTCGCATCGGCCGTATGGTTTTTCGTGCTGTGCACGCAGAATTTAACGATCTTGAGATCGTCGCAATCAATGATTTGCTCGACGCCGAATACTTAGCCTACATGCTGAAATATGATTCGGTCCACGGTCGTTTTGACGGTGACGTTAAAGCCGAAGGTGGCAATTTGGTCGTCAATGGCAAAACCATCCGCCTGACCGCCGAGCGCAACCCCGCCGACCTCAAGTGGAACGAAGTCGACGTCGATATCGTGATCGAAAGCACCGGCTTTTTCCTCACCGAAGAAAGCTGCCAAGCCCACATCGACGCTGGCGCCAAGAAAGTCGTGCAGTCCGCACCGTCCAAAGACGCCACCCCGATGTTCGTCTACGGCGTCAACCACGACAAATACGCCGGTGAGGCGATTGTCTCGGCAGCGTCTTGCACCACCAACTGCTTGGCACCTGTCGCCAAGGTCTTGAACGACAACTGGGGCCTCAAACGCGGCTTGATGACCACCGTTCACGCCGCCACCGCGACTCAGAAAACCGTTGATGGCCCGTCCGTTAAAGATTGGCGCGGCGGCCGTGGCATCTTGGAAAACATCATCCCGTCTTCCACCGGTGCGGCCAAAGCTGTCGGCATTGTATTGCCGGAATTGAACGGCAAACTGACCGGCATGGCGTTCCGCGTCCCGACATCTGATGTTTCCGTGGTCGATCTGACCGTGGAACTGGACAAAGAAGCCACCATGGCCGAGATCAACGCCGCCATGAAGGCCGCGTCCGAAGGCTCCATGAAGGGTACGTTGGAGTACACCGAAGACGCCGTGGTCTCCTCCGACTTCATCGACTGCTCCGCGTCGTCTATCTTTGACGGCACCGCCGGCATCCAGTTGGACGGCACCTTCATCAAGGTCGTGGCTTGGTATGACAACGAATATGGCTACACCTGCAACATGATGCGCTTTGTGCAGCACGTCGCAGCCAACTAAGACAAAGCCTACGTAAAATAGCGGGGCCCCTGGTACGACCCGGGGGCTCCGCTTTTTTTGTGCCCCCACTCAGGTTAAGATGCGTTTATGACTTGCCAACTCTATCTCATCACCCCGCCCGTCTTCGATCTAGACACCTTTGCCCCGACCTTCGTTGAGGCCTTGGAGGGTGGCGAGGTTGCCTGCGTGCAATTACGCATGAAGACGGCTGATGGCGGCCCGGCCCCGCGTGAAGAGGTCCTGCGTGCCGCCAAGGTCTTGGTGCCGCAAGCCCAAGACCGCGAGGTCGCGTTCCTCATCAACGACGATGCCGAACTGGCCGCGCAATTGGGCGCGGATGGCGTCCATGTGGGCCAAGAAGACACAAGCCTCAAGGCTGCGCGCGCGGTGGTTGGAACAGACGCGATTATCGGTGTGACCTGTCACAATTCGCGCCATTTGGCGATGGAAGCCTCCGAAGCCGGGGCCGATTACGTTGCCTTTGGAGCTTTTTATCCCACCACCACCAAAGACCCAAAAACCATAGCCGATCCGGAAATACTTGAGATTTGGTCGACCATGACCAACGTGCCCTGTGTTGCCATTGGCGGCATCACGGTTGAAAATGCCCCTCCCCTTATCAAATCTGGTGCAGATTTCGTCGCCGTCGTCGCCGGGGTCTGGAATCACCCGGACGGCCCGGCCCATGCGGTGCGACAATTCAATAAGTTGATGGACACGGTAACGTAGACATGAGGGCAAAAACCTGACATTTTGCCTAACGAAATGAGAGCTCTAATCTAAGAGGCCCATAAAGACGTGAGTGAAGCTAACGATTTCGAACGGTCTATTGTCGACCTGCATGACAGTGCGGGACGTATTACGCGTGGCCTGGAAACCGTCGCCGAAGCCATCGACACCATTGCGGCGGACAATTCGCAATTCATCAAGGATCCGGACTCGACCCCCAAAGGGGCTGAAGGCGACACCATCACTGAGCTGTTGTCCGGCATTCGCAAACAAATTTCAGACGTGGTTGACCATGGCCGCAGTTTCGAAACCAAGCTGAACCAGTATTCCACCGACATCACCGATCTCACGCGGCAATTGGAACAAACCAAAAAAGCCGCGATGCTGGATCCCATCACCGGCATCGGCAACCGCCGCCGATTCGAGGCGTCTCTCAAAGACATCCTCTCGCGCATGAGCGAATTTAATGAACAGGTTTCGGTCCTGCTGGCCGACGTCGATAACTTTAAAATCGTCAACGATACCTTGGGCCACAACGTCGGCGACCAGGTTCTGCGTCTGGTGGCGAGTAATTTCGTCAGCAATTTGAAGGGCGGCGATGTGGTGGCGCGTTGGGGCGGCGACGAATTTGCCGCTATTTTGCCCAACACCAACATCGACAATGCCCTCATTGTCGCCGAAACCGTGCGCAAATCCATTGATTCGCGATCTTTGAAAAACAAAGAAACCGGCGAAACTATGGGCAAAGTCACCCTGTCCATTGGCGTTTCAACCTTCCGCCAAGGCGACAACGCCCATAAACTCATATTTCGTGCCGACCAGGCCCTCTATGAAGCCAAGCGCCTGGGCCGTAACCGCACGGCTGCCGAACAAGATTAATAGCCGTTGCCTCAGCGCCGCCTGAATGATAGTTTCCGCGCGCTTAGGCACGGTTTTGCGCGCCTTAGAATTGTTTCAGCTCTTTGCACGGTGAAGTCATGAAGATCAACGGTAACGCCATTCGTCCTGGCATGGTAATCGAACATCAAGGCCGCCTTTGGCGCGCCGTTAAAATTCAACATACCCAGCCCGGTAAGGGCGGCGCGTACCTTCAGGTTGAACTCAAAGACCTGCGTTCCAACACCAAGCTCAACGAACGTTTCCGTTCGTCCGAAACCGTGGAGCGCGCGTCGCTGGAACAGCGCACGTATCAGTACCTGTACACCGATGGCAATATGTACACCTTCATGGACAACGAGAGCTACGAGCAGGTTGAGCTCAACGCCGACATGATCGGTGATGATCAGATTTCCTACCTGCAAGAAAGCATGATGGTGGAAATTGAATTCCACGAAGAAAGCCCGCTTGGTGTGAAATTGCCCAACACCGTGGTGCTGGAAATCGTCGAAGCCGATGCGGTGGTCAAAGGCCAGACGGCCTCTTCCAGTTACAAGCCTGCGGTATTGGATAATGGCGTGCGCACCTTGGTGCCGCCGCACATCGCCAGCGGCACTCGCGTGGTCATCAACACCGAAGACGGCTCTTACGTGGAACGCGCTAAGGATTAAGTCCATTGCTGCGCACGTTTTGATCAAATAATTTCAAGCCAAATAATTCAAGCCAAGTAACACAAGCCAAGTAACACAAGAAGGACAAAGTCCCATGGCCCATCCTCGTTCGGCACTTTTGAACGTCATGACCGCCGCCGCCCAAAAAGCGGCGCGCCGTATGGTGCGTGACTTCGGTGAAGTCGAAAATCTTCAGGTCTCCAAAAAGGGTCCTGCCGATTTTGTCTCCATCGCCGACAAAAAGGCCGAAAGCACCCTGGTCAAGGAACTCAAAAAAGCACGCCCCGATTATGGATTTGTGCTCGAGGAAGGGGCCGACATCCAAGGCAAGGATTCGTCCAACACTTGGATCATCGACCCGCTTGACGGCACCACCAATTTTTTACATGGCATCCCGCACTTTGCCATCTCCATTGCCTTGGTACGCGATGGCGAACCGTTCGCCGGTGTGGTCTACAACCCAGCAACCGATGAAATGTTTTGGGGCGAAAAGGGCCAAGGTGCTTTTTTGAACGGGCGACGCCTGCGGGTGTCCTCACGCTCGGCGATGCCCGAATGCCTGTTCGCCACCGGAATCCCGTTCTTCGGCAAGAAAAAAGCCGGCGACCGCTACCTCGAACGCATCGATGCCGTGGCCAGCTTGTCCTCGGGCATTCGCCGTTTCGGGTCCGCCGCACTGGATTTGGCCTACGTTGCCGCTGCACGCTACGACGGTTATTGGGAATCTGATTTGCAGCCCTGGGACATCGCCGCGGGCATCGTTTTGGTGCGTGAAGCCGGTGGTTTTGTCAGCGATATTCATGGCAAACGCAAAATGCTGGAAACCGGCTCGGTCATCGCCGCCACCGACAAAATGCATGCACCGCTGATGAAGCTGATCCAATAAACCCATCATCCGTCTGTAAACATTACAAACAGGTGATTCCCAAAGCGGTTGTGTGAGCCTTGACGCGTTGATATGGTGATGCGATGGGTAAAGTACGATTCGTGCACACTCGATGGCAATATGCTGCGTGCACGACCCAACACAAGATTTGGCCGCGTCCGAAGGGCATTAAAGCCTCAAGATGCCCACCCAACCGGGGAGAGACTAAGACATGCAAAACCGTCGTCTGGAAACCACACGTGTTTTAAGTCCCGGGTATGGTGGGTACAATCTTAGACCGGGGCTGAAACTCAGCGTCTTGGTCCTTGCTTTGGGGCTCATCCTCGGCACATCGCCAGCGGCCTTGGCCCAAGATGTTAACCCCGTTGTGGATCTTAGCGATCCTTACGTGAGCGTTGATCTTTCGGTTCTCAATGACGGTGGGCTGGCCCCGCGTCTTGGCGCGCCGATGTCGGCCAATCTGACCTCCGGTCTCGCCGGTGGGGCATCGTATCAAGCCCCCGGCCTACAAATGCCGGTCTCGACGCTCTATATCAAGCCAACCTCAGGGTTCCGCCTGCCACCACAAACCAAAGCGATTGAAGCCTTCCAGACGCGCGCGCAAATGGCCAAAGCCGACATGGCACCTGTTGCCCCGCCGCCCACCGCTGCGGTTGAAGCCGTGACGATTGAAACCGTGCTGGAAGCCGTGTCCGCACCGGTCGAAGTGGCCAAAGTCCCCGCTCCGCCGCCCGCGCCAGAGCCCGCACAGGTACCCGTACAAGCCGCCGCCCCGATCGCGGCACCTGAAGTGGCCGCAATACCCTCACCACCGCCACCGCCGCAGATGAGCGCCACGCCCCCCGTGAGCGAAGGTCCGTCCGTACCGGTCAGCGAGCAGCCAACCCAACCCGAAAGTGCGCCCGTCGCGCTGGATGCCAATGCAACGCAAACGCCGCCACCGGCCGCCATGCCCGCCCCCGTGGTGAGCTCGATTGAAGAAACCGCCGCGTTAAGCCCGCCCAAAGTGGACGTAGCGGCCCCACCGCCGCCACCACAAGCGATGCCTGCGCAGGTCGAACAAGCTAAAGTCCAGAGCCGCCCCCAGAGCACGCCAAAGGCAAAAGCCAGCGAGACCGTCTTACCGCTGCCGCCGAAGGACGAGGTCGCTTCACTGCCGCCCGCCACTACCGCGTTGAGCGATGGCGACAGCATGCGCATCGTCTTTGATGCGGATTCCTCCAAAATGCCGCAATCCGCACGCGAAACCTTGTTGATTATGGCCAACAACATGCGCGGCCGGGATAGTTTGCGTTTGCAGCTATTGGCCTATGCCGGAAATGCCGACACCTCGGCCAGTGCGGCGCGGCGATTGTCCTTGTCGCGGGCCCTGGCTGTGCGCTCATTCCTGATCGAAAATGGCGTGCGTTCAACCCGCATCGACGTTCGTGCGCTTGGCAACAAATCCACCGAAGAGATCACCGAACGCGTCGACATCACGGTGGTGGAACGTTGAGCCGCTTCGGCGAAGCTCATCCACAGATCTGAAATAGCCGCCATGGAGTCACCTGCCCACCGTGGAAATTGAACACATGTCCAACCCGCACCGTTTTCTCATCCGCATGTTCTTTTTTTTGGTGGCGGTCTTTGCAGCC
>JAESUA010000194.1 GCA_016763255.1 Magnetovibrio sp.
ATGGTGGTGTTGCGATCGATCAAACGGGTGAATACACCGCCCAGTGTTTCGATGCCGAGCGACAACGGCGTCACGTCCAACAGCAACACGTCTTTGACGTCACCCTTGAGCACGCCGCCCTGAATGGCGGCACCGATGGCCACCACTTCGTCAGGATTCACACCCTTGTGCGGTTCGCGACCGAAGATGTTTTTGACCACCTCTTGAACCTTAGGCATGCGGGTCATGCCGCCGACCAGGATCACTTCTTTGATTTCAGAAGCTTTGAGGCCGGCATCCTTGAGGGCCGCTTCACAGGGACCGACGGTGCGTTTGATCAGATCGCCGACCAGGGCTTCCAATTTTGCGCGGGTCATCTTGACGTTCAAATGCTTAGGCCCAGAGGCATCGGCGGTGATGAACGGCAGGTTGACGTCGGTCTGGGTGGCGCTGGACAGTTCGATCTTGGCTTTTTCTGCGCCCTCTTTGAGGCGCTGCAGGGCCAAGCGATCTTTGCGCAGATCGATGCCGTTCTCTTTTTTGAACTCATCGGCGAGGTAATCCATGATGGTGGCGTCAAAATCTTCGCCGCCCAAGAAGGTATCGCCGTTGGTCGATTTGACTTCGAACACGCCATCGCCGATCTCCAAGATGGAGACGTCGAACGTGCCACCGCCCAAATCATAAACCGCAATGATGCCGCCGTCCTTTTTCTCAAGCCCATAGGCGAGTGCGGCGGCGGTCGGTTCGTTGATGATGCGCAGCACTTCGAGGCCGGCAATTTTGCCTGCATCCTTGGTGGCTTGACGCTGGCTGTCGTTGAAATACGCCGGGACCGTGATCACCGCTTGGGTGACTTCGGTGCCAAGATAACTTTCGGCGGTTTCTTTCAT
Source organism: Magnetovibrio sp. (assembly GCA_016763255.1). GTDB lineage: Bacteria > Pseudomonadota > Alphaproteobacteria > Rhodospirillales > Magnetovibrionaceae > Magnetovibrio. The sequence continues at coordinate 873 of JAESUA010000194.1, forward strand.
TTTTTGCAGCAAGAAGGCCGACATCTGAGACGGGCTGTATTTTTTGCCGCGCGCTTCAACCCAGGCATCGCCGTTATCGCCTTCGACGATATTGAACGGCACCATGGTCATGTCTTTTTGGGTCAACGGGTCGTTGAAACGACGCCCGATCAAACGCTTGATGGCAAACAGCGTGTCTTCCGGGTTGGTCACAGCTTGACGTTTTGCGGGCTGACCCACCAAACGTTCGCCGTCTTCCGTAAAGGCGATCATCGACGGCGTGGTCCGTGTACCTTCGGCGTTTTCGATCACTTTGGGTTCGGATCCGTCCATCAAAGACAGGCACGAGTTCGTGGTACCCAAATCAATGCCAATAACCTTGCTCATAACTTTTCTCTCTTTTTTCCGTCTTCGGCGGACGTTCACGGCCTTCAAGCGAAGCCCCGCTCAGTCCCCTCGGGTCATATGGGCCGCCTCAAATCAAGGGCGAGCCTCCGTTAAATCTCGGCGGTGCGCGCTCAAGCGGTGCACCGGGTGGTATATAAGCCTGTGTTTTTCGCCGCGCAACGCTTGAAACGTACAAAAACCACACAGTTCGTAAGCTTTTTTAAGTTTGTTCGTCCACTTTCTGGCCGGTTTGCGCATCGCCGGGCTCATAGGCCTGTTGTGCGCCATCACCGGCAGCCTCCGCAGAAGACTCAGATTCAGGTTCGCTCTTTTGTGCATCGCCCGCTTTGGCCCCGCCGGTGGATACAATCACCTGCGCCGGGCGCAGCAAACGGCCCTGAATGGTGAAACCACCACGCAGAACCTGCAGCACGGTATTGTGCGCCACCTCGGTATTTTCCACCTTGTTGACGGCTTCATGAACGTTGTGGTCAAACGGCTGACCTTCGGCGGCCACCGTTTTGATGCCGTGGCCTTCAAAGATGTTCAGCAATTCTTTCATGGTCATGTCGATACCGACAAACAGGTTGTCGAGGCTTTGATCAGCCTTACGTGCCTCTTCGCTAACGCTCATCATCGCCATCGAGAGGTTATCGGCGACGCGCACGATGTCGCGGGCAAAACCGGTGACCGCATACTTGGCGGCGTCGGCTTTTTCCCGCGTTGCGATGCGCCGGGTGTTTTCCGTTTCGGCCACTGCGCGCAACAGCTTATCTTTCAGATCCGCCACTTCGGCAGCCAAATCCGGGGTGTCGTCGACGACTTCATCTGCGCCATCGGCTTCGGCCTCGGCCTCGGCGTCGAGCATCTCGACTTCGGCGTCGCGCGCGGCGTCAGCCATAGCGTCATGCTGAGCGTGGGCGTCATGCTGAGCGTGGTTATCTTGCTCAGAAGGTTCGTCGGCCGGGAGTTCGTTCTCAGAGTTCATCGCGTCAACCTATGTGAAAGACTGTGTTGGAGTGGTATTTAGCGCATTTCACGAATCAATCAACCCGCAGAATGCTGCGCTACACCGAATCCACCCTTCATGCACCGAAATGTTAGCCGATAAGGCGGCCCACCAGCTTGGCGGTGAAATCGACCATGGGGATGATCCGGGCATAATTCATCCGCGTCGGACCAATCACCCCGATGGTGCCGATGATGCGCTCTTTGCTGTCGTGATAAGGTCCGACAATCAACGAACAGCCGGACATGCCGAATAAATTATTGTCCGCGCCGATGAAAATTTGCACCCCTTCGGCGATGTCCGCACTTTCGATCAACTTGGCCATGGATTGCTTGGTTTCCAAGGCTTCAAACAGCGCCCGGATGTGTTCCAGATCCGCCGCGGCGTCCAAATCTTCCAACAAATTGGCCTGACCGCGCACGATCAGCGCACTGTTGCCGCCGTCGCCCGACCACACCGCCAAGCCTTCTTCCACCACCTTGGCGGTGAGTACATCAAGCTGGGCCTGATGGGTGCTGAGCTCGATTTTGATCGCCCCCAGGGCGTCATCCAAGGTGCGCCCGACCAAACGTGCGGAGAGATAATTGGTCGCCTCGACCAAGGCACTGGGCAAATCATTGGCGGGAATTTCGATGATGCGATTTTCCACCACGCCGTTTTCGGTGACCAGCACCACCAGCGCGCGGCCCGGACTTAATGAAACAAATTCGATGTGTTTCAGCGGCGCTTGAGTCTTCGGTGCCATCACCAAACCGGTCAAACGCGACAGGCCCGACAACGCCTGGGTGGCGTTTTCCAGCATGCCTTCGACCGATTGGCCACTGGTTTTGCATTCGGCCTCAATCGATTGACGTTCCGCGTTGGTGAGGTTGCCGACCTCCAAAATACCGTCGACGAACAGCTTCAAGCCGACCTCGGTGGGGATGCGCCCGGCAGAGGTGTGCGGCGAAAACAACAACCCGGCGTCTTCCAGGTCCGCCATCACATTGCGGATGGTGGCCGGTGAAATGGCCAACCCGGCTTGGCGCGACAAGGTACGCGAACCCACTGGATCACCCGTTTCCAGGTATGAATCCACGATCCGGCGAAATATTTCTCGGGAACGTTCGTTGAGTTCGGTGATCATGGGGCCAATGGACCTTTCACTTTGGGCCTCTTCGTCAGCTGAACCTCAACCTAGTCGCGCCTGACAATTGCGTCAATTGCGCGCTTTACCAATTCCAACATGACAGGTAGCTTGGCCGCCAACTGAATTCATTTAAAGTTTTTGAGGATACTTCAACCATGAGACCCAGTGGCCGCGCCCTTGACCAAATGCGTACCGTAACCCTGGAGACGGGCTTTTCCAAACATGCCGAGGGGTCGTGCCTGATCAAATTCGGCGACACCCACGTGTTGTGTGCCGCCACCTTGGAAGAACGCGTGCCGCCGTGGATCCGCGGTCAAGGCAAGGGCTGGGTCACCGCCGAATACGGCATGTTGCCGCGCGCCACCAATACACGCATGAAACGCGAAGCGGTGCGCGGTAAGCAATCGGGCCGCACCCAGGAAATTCAGCGCCTGATCGGGCGTTCGTTGCGTGCCGTTACTGATTTAGAAGCCATGGGCGAAATGCAGATCACGGTGGATTGCGACGTCATCCAAGCCGACGGCGGCACCCGCACCGCCTCCATCACCGGGGCCTATGTGGCGCTGTATCTGGCGTTGCGCAATGCGGTCGAACGCGGACTGATTGAAAGTGTGCCGCTGATCGATCAGGTCGCCGCGGTGAGCTGCGGGCTGTATCAAGACAAAGCGGTACTGGATCTTGACTATCTCGAAGACAGTGCCGCCCAGGCCGATACCAACTTCGTACTCACCGGGGCCAAGGGCATCGTCGAAATCCAAGGCACGGCGGAAGATTTTCCATTTTCCGAAGACCAATTTATGGAGCTGATGGGCCTGGCCAAAAAAGGCGTCGCCGAACTGGTGGTGTTGCAACGTCAGGCCTTGGATCTGGAGTAAACAGTCATGCCCACACCCGGATCGCGTAAATTTGAAGGTGGCAAGCTGGTGATCGCCAGCCACAACCCCGGCAAGGTGCGTGAAATCGACGCGCTGCTGCAACCGTTTGGCGCGGATGTGGTGAGTGCGCACGATTTAGGTCTGGCCGAACCGGTTGAGGACGGCATAACCTTCATCGCCAATGCCGAGATCAAGGCCTTGGCTGCGGCCACCGCTTCAGGCCATGTGGCCTTGGCCGATGACAGCGGGCTGTGCGTGCACGCCCTGAACGGTGATCCGGGGGTCTATTCGGCGCGCTGGGCGGGCCCAAGCAAAGATTTTGCCGTGGCCATGGAAAAAGTCGAACAGGCGCTGGTCCAAAGCAAAACCAGCGATCGCAGTGCGCACTTTGCTTGCGCGCTGACAATGGCGTGGCCCGATGGTCACATGGAAAGTTTTGAGGGTCAGGTGCACGGCACGATGATTTGGCCCGCACGCAGCGAGCATGGCTTTGGCTACGATCCCAGCTTCGTGCCCGACGGCTTTGATTTAAGTTTTGCACAAATGGAGGCGGCGCAAAAACACGCCATGAGCCATCGCGCCAACGCCTTTAAAAAGCTCGTCGCCGCCTGCTTCGCCAGATAGATTATCCTGGTTTGGTCAACGCACACGCGGTGATTTCAGCGGCGCGCTCGGGGCCGGAGCGATAAGCTTTTCCATCACCAGCCACCTTGGAAATATCGTTTTGAATGGCTTTCAAACCCGCCAAATCGACTTCACTGTGCTTAATCATTTGGCGCACCGCGTAACAGTCGGCCTGTTGCTCCCGGTCCGGGCCGTAGTTGCCTAAGGTATGGCCCAATTGCTGATGAGCACATTCATGGGCCAGCCAAAACCATTGGGTGGCGGGTTGAAACAGCTCCATATAGGTCGGATTGGTGACGATGGTGCGCCGCCCGGTTTGATCACGGCGTGCAACCGCCACATTTTGTAAATTGCGATCTTCCAAGATCAGCACGGTTTCGCCATCGTTCAACACACATCTAAATGAGCCGCCAGCCGCCGTTGCGATGGTAGCGGTTGCCAACATGACCACGGCGAGCACAATTCCCGCGATATAGGGGCCAAAGCGCAAACCAAGGCGCGAAGATATGCGGATGCCATGGCCGACGCCAATCAAGACTTGCCAAGTTGGGTTGCTCATCTTATCTGCTCTCCTATGTGAACTGTATGTCGAGCCCTTGAGGACTTGACCCCGATGGGCCGATGCATGAACGTATGACGCAGCCGCGCATCCTTTGTGCCCAAAAATGCCCAGAAAAATGGACCCGCAAGATGAGTGCACAAGACCCGTTTGCCCTATACGTGCATTGGCCATGGTGTTTGGCCAAGTGCCCCTATTGTGATTTCAATTCTCACGCCGTCCCATCTGATGGCATTGACCAAGCCCGTTACCGCACCGCGCTACTGCGTGAATTGGAACATTACGCTTCTCAAACAAATGGCCAAAAACTATCCAGTATCTTTTTTGGGGGCGGCACCCCAAGCCTGATGTCGCCAGATACAATCCACGATATAATTGAAGCATCAAAGCGCCTTTGGGGCCTGCAAAACGATTGTGAAATCACCCTGGAAGCCAACCCCACATCCATCGAGGCAGCCAAGTTCCGGGGCTTTCGCGACGCCGGTATTAACCGTGTTTCCATTGGGATCCAGGCGCTAAATAATGAAGCATTGCAGTACCTTGGCCGCGAACACAGCGCCGATGAAGCGCTCGAAGCGCTGGAAATCGCGGCGGCTATTTTTGACCGTTACTCATTCGATCTGATCTATGCGCGACCGGGCCAGGGCGAGGGCGACTGGGCCGATGAATTGGAACACGCCTTAAGCTTGGC
>JAESUA010000195.1 GCA_016763255.1 Magnetovibrio sp.
ATGGTGCTGGCCGAAATGATCACCGGCGGCGAACTCATTGGACGCCACGAATTGACGCCCATCGACGGCATTGCCCTGAAGCCATTGCGCTTGGAAGGCAACGTCTTTAGCGGTGGCTTGGGCATCGGCCAAGCGGTGCTGCATGAACCCAGTTTCGACATCTCCAATTTGGTGGCCGAAGACCCCAACGTGGAAATGGAGCGCCTTCACCTGGCTTTTGCCGCCATGCTCGGCGAGTTGGACACTATGTTTAGCCAAGGCCCGTTGGTGGGTGGCGATGGCGGTGAACATGAAGATGTGATCGAAGCCTTTCGCATGGTGGCCGAAGATGCCGGTTGGTTGCGGCGTACCGAAGAAGCTGTGACCTCAGGTCTCACGGCCGAGGCGGCGGTGCTGAAGGTCAAAAATGAAATGCGTGCGCGCCTCAGCGCCGCAACGGACCCCTATTTGCGCGAACGTGTGCATGATCTTGAAGACCTTGGCAATCGCTTGCTGCTGCATCTTATGGGCAAGGGCGGACGCAAAGGCGACGAGCTACCCGAACACATGGTTTTGGTGGCGCGCAACATGGGGCCGGCGGAATTGCTGGATTATGACCATACGCGGCTGCGCGGGCTGGTGCTGGAAGAAGGCACCGCCACCTCACACGTGGCGATCGTCGCGCGCGCCTTGGACATCCCGGTCATGGGCCAGGTGCGCGATGTTTTAGCCAAAATCGACAACGGTGAAAGCATCGTCGTCGATGGGGACACCGCCCAAGTCTTAATTCGCCCCAGTGAAGATGTGCAGCAGACGTTCCACATAACGCGCAAACACTTGGAGCAAATTAAGGCTCAGTACGCTCAGCTTAAAGATCTACCTGCCCAGACTTTGGATGGCACCAACATCAGTCTCAGCATCAATGCCGGCTTGTTGTTTGATTTTGATCAAATTGAAACCACCGGTGCCGATGGTGTTGGGCTGTACCGTACCGAGGTGCCGTTCATGGTGCGCGCCCAATTCCCCGATGTGGAAGCGCAGCGCCAACTTTATGAAAAGGTCCTGGATCGTGCCGGTGGAAAGCCGGTGGTGTTTCGCACCGTTGATGTGGGCGGCGACAAGGTGTTGCCTTATTGGAATGATTTTGACGAAGAAAATCCAGCCATGGGGTGGCGCGCGATTCGCATATGTTTGGATCGTCCGGCGATTTTACGCCAGCAATTGCGGGCTCTCATCCGGGCTGCGCGTGGTCGTGATATCAACGTCATGTTTCCGATGGTTGCCGAAGTCGAAGAATTTGACGCCGCCAAGGGGTTGTTGCAAGCCGAATTGGATCGCGAACGGGCGCGCGGCGGCATTTTACCCGAACATGTGTATGCGGGCGTGATGCTGGAAGTGCCCGCATTGGCGCTGCAGATGGATAAGTTGATCCCACGGGTTGATTTTATTTCCATCGGTTCCAACGATTTGATGCAATTTTTATATGCGACGGATCGGGGCAATCCGCATGTCTCCAACCGCTATGACATCTTGTCGCCGTTTGCCTTGGGATTCTTGAAATCCGTGCGTGACCGCTGCGATCAGGGCGGTGTTCCGGTCAGCGTATGTGGTGATGCCGCAGGTCGACCGCTCGAAGCCATGGCCTTGATTGGGATCGGTTTTCGCCGCTTGTCCATGCCGCCACCCGCCATTGGACCGGTGAAAGAAATGATCCGCACGATGCCGGAACGCCAGGTGGCCCAATTCGTTCATTCGATGCTGGAAATGCCGCGGGCCAGCATTCGCCAGCGCTTGAAAGCGTTCGCAATGGACCATGGCATTAAGGTTTAATGTGGTGCGAGCGCCCAAGTCCTTGCAATTTATTGTGCTTCGGTCAAAATACCACCCGCATTATGGGGCCAATTCAACAAACAATGAGCCCCTACGAGGGGTTATGACGTGAACGACAAACGAACCACAGATCAAGGCGACACCCAGAGCAACGCTACACAGGCATCTGTCGGGGTTTTGTTACGTGAAACCCGTGAGCGTGCGGGGCTTGGTATCGCCGATGTCGCCCGGGTTTTGCGGATCAGCCAAAAATACCTCGATGCCCTGGAGGATGGTCGCAATTGCGACCTTCCGGGCACGCCTTATGCCATTGGCTTCGTGCGCAGCTACGCCGAACACCTGCATTTGGATGGCGACGAAATTGTCCGCCACTATAAAAATGAAGCTGAAGGCCTCGCCGGCCGGACCGAATTGGTGTTCCCCAAACCCATTCCCGATGGTGGTGTGCCGGGCACGGCGGTGCTGGGTTTGGGAATTATCATCGCGGCCATGTCGTATGGCGGCTGGTACTGGAATTCGAACCAAGAAAACGTCGAGATTGTGCGGGTTGAAAGCGTGCCCGAACATATGCTGGCCACGCCAGAAACCCCATCTGCTCCAGTGCCAGATGTTCGCGTTGCCGCTGCAACCCCCTCAGTGATATCTCCCGTGGCGCAAGACATCCCGGCCATGGATGAAGATCGGGCCAAGCAAATTATTGCTGCAGCACGCGAAGCCATGGCGCAAGAAATAGCCACGCCGACGCCAGCACCTGTGGCCACGCCTGAGCCTATTGTTGAACCCATTTCGGAGTCTTCTCCTGGCCTCGACGCTGAGGTCACTGAAGCGGCTGAAGCGGCTGAGGTGGTGGAACCCACAGTTAAAGCGCTTGCGCCCAGTGTTGAAAAAACGGTTCAAGATGCTGCACTAAAGGTCGAAGCCGCCGAAGAACAGATTGCCATGGCCCCGGCAGAGGCTGAAAAAACGGTCGAAAAAGTTGAGACCGTCTCACACACAGCTGAAACGGCTGTACATGTGACAGAAAAAACCGAAGTCGCGGCGGTGCCCGTTGCCGACAGCAATGGTCCAAGCCGGGTGACGGTGCATGCTAAAGAAGACAGCTGGATCTCGATTCGTGATGCCGGTACGGATCGACTGTTGTTTGCGCGTGTCTTGTCGAAAGGGGCGAGCTACGATGTGCCAAACCGCGAAAATCTGCGTTTAATGACCGGAAATGCAGGTGCACTTGAACTTTTGGTGGACGGCAATGTCGTCCCCGCCATCGGTGGCATGGGGGAAACCCTGCGCAATGTTCGGTTGGACCCGGACCAGTTGAAAAGTGGCGATGCGCTGAGTGAGTAACCGGTTAAGCTTTCTTGTGCGCGGTTGTGATATCATCTTGATGGCTTTCTAAACCGAACGGGGAGCGCTATATAGCCTCTTGCAGGCCCTTAAAACTGAGTAATTCCCCCCGAAATGAGCCCATTTGATATGACGTTCCATGATATGATCCAGGCCATGAAATGATCCAGGCCTCCACAAAACGCCACAAAACAGTTCCGGTTGATATTGCCGGGGTCAAAGTTGGTGGTGATCATCCGGTCGTGGTGCAATCCATGACC
>JAESUA010000196.1 GCA_016763255.1 Magnetovibrio sp.
GAACGTGCTCAAGATCAAACCCACGGGTTTGCCATCAGCGGCACCAATGCCAACTTGTCCTTGGAACCGGGTAAAACCGCTTCGGTGACGATTAATGCCGATACCCCTGGTGTCTATCCATACTACTGCACCGAGTTCTGCTCGGCGCTGCACTTGGAAATGCAGGGTTACCTGTTGGTTAAACCTAAGGGCTACGTCGATGTAGCTTCGAAGGCGACCGAAGGCACGACTTACTCCCAGGCCGATTATGACAAGCAGATCAAAACCAATATTGAAACGCAGGCCATTATCGACTCGGTTGTTGGTTACATCGTTGCCCGCAATTATCAGGACTTCGCGCCTGTGGTTGCGTTGGTCGAAGATGCAACAGAGCAACTCGGCTTCGCCGCTGACACCCGCAAAAAATCTGAAGCTTATGCCGCTAAGAAAGATTGGCAGAATGCGACGTTGTGGGCTGGCCAGTGGTGGCAGTATCAGGTTAAGGCTGCAGACATCGGTCTGCGCGCCAAAACCTTCCTTGACGAACATGGTGCAGTTGAAGTTCCAGCCAAGAAGTAACTCTTCTTGACTTGCACCTAAGGCACAAGCGTGGGGGAGCCAGCCAATTTCCGGCTCCCCCATCGTTTGAAGTAAACCCGGAGACCTAAACATGAATAAGACCGTCCTGAAGTACGTCACATTGCTCACCGGCATTCTCATGGCTGTGTCCATGGTGTCTGCACCGGCAAGTGCTGCAGAAAAGAAAAAACGCGATCCCGGCAAAAAGGTCTACCTGACCAAGGCCTGTATGGCCTGTCATGGTAAAAATGGACGCAAGGCCATGTTGGAGTATCCCAATCTGGCGGGCCAGGATGAAAAATATCTTGTTACCCAGATCACGTCGATCATCGCTGGTAAACGTTTGGGCAGTCCTGATGCGACCGGCAATCCGCGTTCGCAAGGTATGCAAGGTGCCCTGATCAGCGCCAGCGACAACAAGCCCCGTATTTCCAAAGCTGAAATCAAACAGGTTGCGAAGTGGCTTGCCAAACAAAAGCCTGCCGACCTCAAAGAGCCGAAGACTCCGTTGGATCCTGCCAGCGTTGCAGCCGGTAAAAAATTGTTCAAAAAGAAATGCAGGGCATGCCATGGCAAAGAGGGCATGAAGCCGTTAAAAGGCACGCCCTTTCTGGCCGGACAAAAACGTAATTATCTGATGACCCAGTTGCAAGATATCAAAAGCAAAGCGCGCTCAACTCCTAAGACCAAGGCCATGTACGCCACCGTGAAAAAGCTTGCGGATGATGATTTTGCCAACTTGGCCGATTATCTGTCGCAGCTTGAACGCAAAGTTAAAAAATAATGAACCCCATGATAAATGCATCTAAGCCATTGGCATTGATGGAGAGAAAAATGAAAACCATTACGAAAATTGCAGCAATCGTCCCGGCACTGGCCGTGGCCGTTTCATTGATGATGACGAGCCCGGTCCTGGCTCAAGACCCTGCAAAGGGTTGGAACCAGGGTGGTGGTGAGCAAGACGAAGCCTTGACCTTAAAGCCCAATCGCGAAAATGGCATCGAAGTTTATGAAGTCTGCGCCGCCTGTCACCTTTATGAAGGCTGGGGGCAGCCCGATGGCACGTTCCCGCAATTGGCCGGTCAGCACAAAAACGTGATCATCAAACAATTGGCCGATATCCGGGCGCTGAACCGCGATAACCCGACCATGTATCCGTTTGCCTTGCCTGCATCCATCGGTGGTGCTCAGTCCATCGCCGATGTTGCCGATTATATCGCAACCTTGCCGATGAACCCGGAGCCGGGTCGCGGACCGGGCACCGATCTTGCGCTTGGTGAGAAACTGTACAAAGACAACTGCGTGCGCTGCCACGGTGCGCAGGGTGAAGGCATTGCTGAAAAATACTACCCCCGCATCCAGGGCCAGCATTACAACTACCTGCTGCGTCAGTTCGAATGGATTCGTGACGGCAAGCGCCGCAACGCCAATCCCGACATGGTGAAACAGATCCAGGGCTTCTCCGACAAAGACATGGCGGCCGTGTTGGATTTTGTCTCGCGTCAGCAGCCTCCTGCGGACATGGTGGGTACAGTCGGTTGGGAAAACCCTGATTACGATTAATCCGCACGGGATTTATTGTTAAATGAAGGCCGGAGCGTGGGTTTTGTGGGCAGCTCAGTTCCTCCGCTTCGGCCTCTATCCCTTTTTAAGGGATGGGAAAATGTCAAGTGACGACCCCGAAAACACCCCCCTATAAAGAGGGGGAGTATTGAGGACATAAGAAAAAAAATGACAATCCAATCCAATTCCAGCCGCATGCTGGTGGTTCGTGCCTTGGCCTTTGCCGCCCTGGTTATGCTGGCGTTTGCATACGTCTCGCCAACTTGGTGGGTGTCGTTGAAAGCGCCCCAGTACCCGGAACTCGCATTTCCCCAAGGCATTCGCATTCATTTTCATATGGATGGTGTGTTTAACGGCTGCCAAAAAGTTGAAGTGGCTGAAGTGCAAGAAGACGAAGCGCTCAACTGCAAGCATGAAATGGATGCTATCAACCACTACGTCGGCATGTATCCGATCGCATCCGGCGGTCCGGTTGAACGCGTTTTGTCACCGTTCGTGTTCTCTTTGTTGGGGCTGATGATCGTGGTCTTTGTGGTGCCGGGACGTACGCGACGAACCATCTTGATGACGGTGGGCGGCGTTGCCATCGGGGCCTGGATGACGGTATCGCTGTATACCGATGGGGGGCACAAATACCTGTCACCCAACTATGTCTCCGACGTGGTCTCGACCATGGATTTGGAACCCGATGAATACGAATCCTGGTCCGGTATTCAAATGATGCAAGAAGGCTACGCTGAATCCTTGGGCCGTTATTTCCGTCAAAAAGAAATCAACGCGCGGTCTTTGGACTCCATGACCACGGCGACTTATATCGCTTATGGCGGTTTGCTGATCGCGCTGCTGGTACTTATGGCCGGGGTTGGCCGCTTTAAACCAGTTTACTGGCTGACGGTTTTGATACCGATGTTGTTGCCGGTGTTTTTCATCATCGATTATGCCGGTTGGTTGTGGTGGTTCGGCCATAGCTTGAACGAAATGGGTGCCTTCACCTTGAAACCGTTTATGCCCACCGTTATGGGCCAAGGCAAGGTGGCGCAATTTGTCACCTATTCCTATCCACATTACGGGTTCGGCTTGCTGGTGGCATCGTCCTTTATGCTGGCGTTTGCGGCCTTGCTGCGGCGCAAGCACATCAACGAAACAGGAGACGACAGCTAAGCTGTCGAGGATACGGTCATGGGCAACCGGTTCCTCACCAAGATCAAACGCATCGCGGCGCTGGTATTGCTGGCGTTCGCGATGGCGTTTGCGTCTCCCGCGTGGGCAGGGACAAAACTACCGTCTTTGCAAGCGCTCATCGATGCCGCAAAACCGGGCGATATCATCACCCCAGAACCAGGGATTTACGCCGGGCCGCTGGTGATCAACAAGCCGCTGACCTTGGATGGTCGCGGTCAGGTCACCATCGACAGTGGTGGAGTCGGCAGTGTGATCGTTTTGGAAGCCGACGGCGCGACCGTGCGCAACCTGCATTTGACCAACACCGGAGAATCCCACAACGATCTGGATTCCGGCATCCAGGTGCGCGGCAACTATAATGTCATCAAAGACAACGTGATATCCGACAGTCTGTTCGGCATCGAAATTGAAAAATCCAACAACAATGTCGTCCTGCGCAACCGCATCGGTTCCAAAGACTTTGCTGTGGGGGTGCGCGGTGACGGCATTCGTTTGTGGTACAGCAACGACAACCGGATCGAAGAAAATACCGTTACCGACTCCCGCGATGTGGTGATGTGGTATTCGCGCAATAATGTGTTTGCGGGCAACACCATCAGCGGCGGACGCTATGGTCTACATTTCATGTATGCGCAACACAATGTGGTGAAGAACAATCGCTTCATCAGAAGTTCTGTCGGCACTTTTTTGATGTACTCCGATATCGTGGAGCTGCGCAACAATTATATATCCCATGCCCTTGGTGCCAGTGGCATGGGCATCGGCATGAAAGAAAGCAGCGATGTGACGGTGGAAGACAACACCATTGTCTATAGCGCCACGGGCATCTATATGGATGTGTCTCCTTATCAGCCCGGCACCATTAACAAAATCAAACGCAATCACTTGGCTTACAATTCCATCGGTATCTTGTTCCACAATGATTGGACCGGGAACGAGTTGGAAGACAATCGATTTGATTCAAATTATGTCCAGGTCTCGGTCAACTCCGGTGCCAGCGCCCGGCGCAACGCTTGGGGCGGCAACTATTGGGACGATTATCAAGGCTTCGACCGTGATGGTGACGGCATCGGCGATACCCCCCACGAAAAGCGTGTTTATGCCGATCGTTTGTGGATGGATGTCCCGGCCGCTTCGTTTTTTAAAGGTTCTGCGGTCTTGTCGATGCTCGATTTTCTCGAGCGACTGGCACCATTTTCAGAACCGATCGTATTGCTGAGCGACCCTCGTCCGAAGATGACGCCTGATGTTCAGGTGGTCCGCGCCAACCAACAAAATGAAGAACATGAACAAGATCAAGATGATGACAAGCTAAAATACGACCCCTTTGGCTTGTCTAAACGTGTGCCCAAGTACATGCAAGAATAAGAGCAAAAGCAATCTCATGTCTGATGCAAACCCACCTGTGAAGAAAAAAAAGCCGGTCACCGTGCGCCAGCTGCGTGAGCGACGCCGCGTGCTGCGCTCCATCGGCGCAGGCATCGGTGTTGTCGGTGCGGCGATGCTGGGCTTTTTCCCGATCACCAAAAAGTGGATGGAACGCCTGCGCCCGCCCGGTGCCATCGATGAAGACCCGTTTCTCGCCTCTTGCATCAAGTGTGGCCAGTGTGTTCAGGTTTGCCCGGTGGAAGCCATCAAGCTGGGTGATCTGGATGAAGGGTTCGGCGTCGGCGTGCCCTACATTGATGCCCGTAGCCAGGCCTGTGATTTTTCCTGTGACGCCGTGCAGTGCGTGCTGGCGTGCCCCACCGGGGCGCTGTCGCATGACACCGATGTCAAAGAACAAGTGACCATGGGGGTGGCGCGCTTGTCACGGCCCAAGGCGTGTTTGGCGCGACTTGGCAAAGGGGTGAAGGGAACGGCACGGGGCGATGATTTCCCCGGTTTGCACCGTTATATGGAGGTTGACCGCTGGACCCCCATTCGCATTGCCGATCATCCTTACGACCTGGACCTGTGCGATCTGTGTGAACGTGAATGTCCGGTTGAAGGCGCGATCACCATTGAACGCAACAATTTTGATCTCAACGATTTGCGCGGAACGCCGGTGGTGTTTGACACCTGTGTCGGCTGTGGCATGTGTGAAATGATCTGCCCGGTCGATCCACCCGCCATTGTGATTGAAAAACGTGCACGATGGGAGGATGTGTGATGTCGATGCTCAACTCCATCGCTGAAATGTTTGGTCGCAGCCCTGATAAAAAACCCGATGACAGCGCTTATTCCGAAGGGGCGCTTGAAATTCATCTCCACAAGCGTGATATCAAGGGCAAAAAGGATCGTGTCGCCGCCATCAAGGCCGAGCGTGATTTGAACCCCTCAACCAAATGGCGCAACCGCCGTTGGGCCTCTATCATCATCATCAACGCTATGTTCGTGGTGTCGTTCTCGTTAGACATTCAATTGATCGAAGGCTCGCTTTCGGCCTCGCGCGTGATCGGGTTTCACTTTGCCGATCTGAATGCGGCGCTTCAGGTGACGCTGGCGTACAAACAAATCCTCATCAATCTGGTGATCGGCACCGTGACGGTGTTGCTGCTGTGGTGGCTTTTGGGCGGCCGTACGTTTTGTTCATGGGTGTGCCCGTATCATCTGTTGTCCGAATTTGCGGAAAAAATTCACGTCAAATTGACATCGATGAAGTTGGTGCGTGACTTGCCCATGCATCGTGGGGTGCGCACGGTTTTGTACGTTATCTTCGCGGGGTTGGCTTTCGGCACCGGCTATACCGTGTTCGAAGCCATTTCCCCGGTCGGCATTTTGTCGCGGGCGATGATTTACGGCCCCGGACTGGCGCTGATTTGGGTGGTTTTGTTGCTGGGCTTTGAGGTATTTTTCACCCGCCGCGCATGGTGTCGCTATATGTGCCCGATCGGCTTGACCTATGGCATCGTCGGCATCACCTCGCCGCTGCATGTCAGGTACGATTTGGAAAAATGTCTCCACGAAGGCGATTGCCGTGCGATCTGTTTGGTGCCCCATGTTTTGGAGCCAACCAAAAAAGGTTTTGCTTTGAAAGAGCACGTTATCCTGGGCGCTGATTGCACGCGGTGCGGTATGTGCGTCGATGTGTGCCCGACCCAATCCTTGACGTTCGACGTCACGGGTTTGAATAAATTGTTATAAGGCTGTGGGCATCAAATCTATGACTTCGCAACACATGATCGAATTTAAATCTGTCTCTAAGACCTTTCAGCGCCGCGCCGTGCTGGACGATGTAACGCTGTCGTTTGACCGCGGTTCGCGGGTGGCGTTGGTGGGATCCAACGGCGCCGGCAAGACCACCTTGATCCGGTGTTTGTTGGGTGAATATGTGTGTCAGGGCACGGTGAGCGTGAACGGCGTCGATCCGCGTGCGGATCGACAGGGCGTTTTATCGCGCATCGGATTTGTGCCGCAACTGCCGCCGCCGTTGAAAATTCCGGTGGGTGAACTGATCAATTTTGCCGCCAGCGTCTGCAACTCCGACCCCAAACATATGGAGCATGTGGCGCAACAATTGGGTCTCGATATGGACATCGTACGCACCCAGCCGTTCGTGAAATTGTCCGGTGGGCAAAAACAAAAAATTCTCATCGGTATAGCCCTGGGGCGTGAAACCGATGTTTTGGTGATGGATGAACCGGCCGCCAGCTTGGACCCCGAATCACGCAAGATTTTTTTCAACCTGTTGGCGGAACGTCCTGAAGACACGGTGATGCTGATGTCCAGCCACCGCATCGACGA
>JAESUA010000197.1 GCA_016763255.1 Magnetovibrio sp.
CTTTCTAGGGTTATTGGTTATTGCTCCGGCGTTTCATCTGTCCAAAGAACAGGTGGCCGAAACTTTTGTCGAGCACCACACCCATCTCAATTCCGCACGTGATCTCTCCGAACCGACGGCACTTTTGAGTGAGGCGCGAGACGAGTTGCGTGAAAAATTCCTGGTCGCCGATGTGGGCATCACCGGGGCCAATTTTTTGATTGCCGAAACCGGCACCGCGATGATTGTCACCAATGAAGGCAATGGTGATCTCACGCAATCCTTGCCGCCGGTGCACATTGCGCTGACCTCGATTGAAAAGGTGGTGCCAACTTTAGAGGATGCAACGCTGCTGCTGCGTCTTTTAGCGCGCACCGCCACCGGTCAAGAACAAACGGTCTACAATACTTTTTTCACCGGTCCCAAGCGCGACGGTGACCCCGATGGGCCGCAAGAATATCATGTTGTCTTGTTGGACAATGGCCGCTCCGAATTGTTGGGCTCTGAATTTCGCGACATCTTGCGCTGCATACGTTGCGGCGCGTGCATCAATCATTGCCCGGTGTACGAGGTCACCAGCGGTCATGCCTATGGCTGGGTTTATCCCGGTCCCATGGGTTCGGTTTTGACGCCCCATTTTGTCGGCATCGATGAGGCGCATGAGCTGCCCGGGGCGTCGACGTTTTGTGGCCGCTGTGAAGAAGTCTGCCCGGTGCACATTCCCCTGCCGGATTTATTGCGCAAATGGCGCATGCGGGCGTTCCAAAAGGGTCATCCCCATGGGCTGCAACGCATGGCGCTGAAGGCTTGGGCCCGGTTGGCGCAACATCCGCGGCTGTATCGCATGGCCATGTCTATGGCCATCGGCGGGCTCAAAATGGTGGCCGGTAAACGTGGTACATTCACCACGCTGATGGGTGCCGGGGGGTGGACCAAGACGCGTGATTTACCGACCCCGCAGGGCGGGACTTTTCAGTCGCGCTACAAAGGGGGCGAGAGATGAGCGGACGGGCTGATATTTTAGGCCGCTTGAAGCAAACGCTGGATCTGGCAGGAACGGCCACCGCGCGTTTTTCACGTGCTGAGCAGCGCATTCTAGACGCGGCCCCAAGCTTGATACCACAACGTGGTCAGGCCCAAGGCCCGGCGATGATGGCGATGTTCATCGATGAAGCCCAAAAGGCCCAGGCCGATGTGCGCCAATTGGCTGCCCTATCAGATGTGCCCAAGGTCGTCGCTGAGATCTTAAAACAGTCCGACTTTGCCAAACTGAAAGCCGCCCCGCATAAAACATTGCAAGCATTGGACTGGTCCGGGTTGGATATTGTCTTTGGCTGTGGCGCCGGTGAAGACCTTGTTGGCTTGTCGATGGCCTATGGTGCGGTCAGTGAAACCGGAACCTTGGTGCTGCTTTCAGGGCCTGAAACACCAACCACGTTGAATTTTCTACCGGACGTGCACATCGTGGTTTTGCACGCCCATGACGTGGTTGGAAATTACGAACAGGTGTGGGCACGGTTGCGTCGAGAAGCCAAACCCGATATGCCGGTGTTGCCGCGTACGGTGAATTGGATCACCGGGCCTTCGCGCACGGCGGATATTGAACAGACCTTGCTGCTCGGCGCGCACGGGCCGCGCAAACTGATTATTTTGTTGATCGATGCCCAAACCACTTAAGCCCGGCTCAAAACGTAAAAAAAAGAAAACCGAAACGCCCCAGCAAGATATGGCGTTGTGGAAAAGTGTTAGCAAAACCGTCGAACCGATGGGTCCTTGCTATATGTTGCCGGAAATCAGCGATGTGCCTTTGACCAGCGCCACCCCGCCCACACCCTCCTCAGGGCCCCGTCCGGGGCGTGGAGGCGGCAAAAAAGCAAACTGGGGTCCGGTTCTGACACCCAAGCCGCACGCGCCGGTCAACCCGTTGCCGGAACTAACCCATCAAGATCAGCCGGGCCTGGATAAGGCCACCGCCAAACGCATGCGCCGCGGTCAGGTGAGTATCGTTGGGCGCATCGATTTGCACGGCCTCACCCAAGCCGAAGCCCATCGCGCCTTGGATGCATTTTTGGAAGCCGCCTGGTATGCGCGCAAGCGTGAAATATTGGTGATCACCGGCAAAGGCACGCGTGCGGATGGGTCCTTCGGCGTGCTGCGTCAGGCGGTGCCGCGTTGGCTCAATGAATTTCCCAATCGTGCTAAGGTGGTGGCCTTTAGCTATGCCGCGCCCAAAGACGGCGGCGAGGGTGCGCTTTATGTGCGGCTTAAAAAACGCGGCTGATCAACGGGAGAACGAAGATGCATCCATACGCCCTATTGGGTATCGCCATCGCCACCGAGGTGGCCGGCACGACGGCGCTGAAATTTTCCGACGGTATGACCAAGTTGGGCCCCAGCGTGGTGGTGGTGATCGGTTACGGTTTTTCGTTCTGGCTGTTGGCGTTGACGCTTAAATCCATGCCCATCGGGTTGGTTTATGCGGTGTGGAGCGGCCTTGGCGTGGCGGCGATTGCTATCGTCGGGGTGTATTGGTTTGATGAACCGTTGAACTTGGCTGGCATCGCCGGTTTGGCCCTGATCATCCTAGGCGTGGTGGTCTTGCAGTTGTCGGGCTCCGGCGCGCATTAAATCGTTTGACGGGAATTTAACCTAATTGTTTTAGGGTGATGGCGCTGATTTGAGGGACCAAACCATGACACCTTACGGGGAAAAAATGCGCAGTTTGCGTGATGCCAAGGGCGTGACGCAAAAGCAGATGGCTCAGGCCTTAGGCGTGTCGGGTGCCTATCTGTCGGCGTTGGAACACGGCAATCGCGGGCGTCCCGGTTCCGGCATGATCATGCAAATTTGCGATTATTTTGGCCTCATCTGGGATGACAGCGAGGAGCTTAAGCGGCTCGCCCGTCTGTCGCACCCGCGGGTCACCGTTGATACCGCCGGGCTCAGTGCGCGGGCCACCGAATTGGCCAACGAGTTGGCGCAAACCATCGGCGATCTCGATGATCAAACCCTGCAGTGGATTTTGGATGAAATCCGCGCCCAAAAAGAGGGCAAGAGCAGCGGCCCGGCCTATTAATTTGGGTATAAACCCGCGCTGGTTGTGCCAAGACCTCGGCAAATTTGAAACTTATAGAAATAAAAATTTGTAGCTAAGGCCAAGAGTTTGTTAAGATTTTAAAGAAAAAATTAGGTAGAATGACCATATCGTATTGGGGGATGCATTCGTATCTTGGGGCACCGAAACGATGATCGGAATACAATGGCCAGTGCAGCCAAAGGTAAATCTGAAGGTCTGATCAGCAAATTCACCAGCTCGTTTCGCAAAACCAAAGCGAAGCCCGTAACCGACAAGGTTGCGCCCAACTCCAAACCAACCTCTTCTGATACCGACAAAAACCGTCCCGTCGCGCGGGTCAACTGGCCGGCCAGTCGTCTCAACGTGATCGAGCAGTTGTGGGGCATGGGTTACACCACGCCCGGCGGCGCTGAGCGGGTCAAACAGGTCTTGCCACTGCTCAATCTGAATGAAAAGAAAAGCCTGTTGCTGTTGGGTGCCGGGCTGGGCGGCATTTGCGAAACTGCGGTTGAGGACACCGGGGTGTGGGTGACCGGTTACGAGCCCGACAAGGAACTCGCCATACTCGGCCAAGAGAGCATGATAAAGGCCGGTTTGAAGCGCAAAGCACCGGTACGCTACGACACCTTGGAAGGTATTGCGAGCAAGCTCAAACCGAAGTCATTCGATGCCATGATGGCACTGGATTCAATCCATTCGGTAGCCGATAAAAAGGCTTTATTTGAGGCGGTGACCTCATCGCTAAGGATGGATGGTGAAATGTTGTTCCTGTCTTATGTGCTGCCCGATACAAATCCACCGAATGAAAAAATACAAGCCTGGGCAAATCAGCAATGTTTGACGCCGCATTTGTGGCCCGTTGAAGCCATGATGGCGATGTTAAACGGCATGGATTTGGATGTGCGCCCCCCCGATGACATCAGCCGTGAATATAAAAGCTGTGTGCTGAAGGCGTGGATCGGGTTTTTGTCCAACATGAAAAAAGAAGAGCTTCTCGACAAGGCCGCGGACGTGGTCAGTGAATGCGCACATTGGGCATCGCTCATCACCGCGATTGACCGCGGTGGTTTGAAGGTTTTTCAATTCCATTGCATCAAGGTGCCGCAAAAACGCAAATCGGTGGCCGATTTGATGGCCAGTCGCTAGTTTACAAAATAAATTTGCGCAGGTCGGCATCTTTGGCGAGGGTGGAAACGGTGTTGCGCACCACTTCGGCATCGATCACCACGGTTTCGCCGGAACGCTCGGACGCTTCGAAGCTGATTTCTTCGAGCAACTTTTCCATCACCGTATGCAGCCTGCGCGCGCCGATGTTTTCCACCGTTGAATTGATATCGGCGGCCAAGGTGGCAAGCTCTTCGATGGCCTCATCGGTGATGTCCAGGGTCACGTCTTCGACCTTCATAAGGGCGGTGTACTGGCGGATTAGGCTGCTTTCGGGTTCCTTGAGAATGCGCACCAGATCATCGCGGGTGAGCGCCTGCAACTCGACCCGGATCGGCAAACGGCCCTGTAATTCTGGCAAAAGGTCGGAAGGTTTGGCGACGTGGAAAGCACCGCTGGCGATGAACAAAATGTGGTCGGTTTTCACCGGCCCGCGCTTGGTCGATACGGTGGTGCCTTCGATCAAAGGCAAAAGATCGCGTTGCACGCCTTCACGTGAAACATCGCCGCCGGAGCGTTCCGTGCGCACGGCAATTTTATCCAGTTCATCCAAAAATACGATGCCGCTCATTTCCACCTTGTCGATGGCTTCTTTGATCAGCGCTTCTTCATCGACCAGTTTGTCGGCCTCTTCGGCGATTAAAATTTCGTAGCTGGCCGATACGCACATTTTTTTTGGTTTCAGCGCGCCGCCGAATGCGCCGCCAAACATTTCCGAGAGATTGATCATGGAGATTTGACCGCCGGGCATGCCGGGGACGTCAAACGAGGGCGCGCCGCCAGCACCGGCATCGCGCACTTCGATTTCAATTTCTTTATCGTCAAGATCGCCTTCGCGCAGCATTTTGCGAAATTTTTGGCGGGTGGCATCAGAGGAATTATCGCCCACCAGGGCATCGAGGACCCGTTCTTCGGCGGCCAATTCGGCCTTGGCTTTGACTTGAGTTTTGTGCTTTTCGCGCACCATGTGCACCGCACTTTCGAGCAAATCGCGTATGATTTGTTCGACATCACGCCCGACATAGCCAACTTCGGTGAATTTGGTGGCCTCAACCTTGATGAACGGGGCGTCGGCCAATTTGGCCAGACGCCGGGCAATCTCGGTTTTGCCGACCCCGGTGGGCCCGATCATGAGGATGTTTTTGGGCACGATCTCTTCGCGCATATCGTCGGCGATTTGCAGGCGACGCCAGCGGTTGCGCAGGGCCACGGCGACGGCGCGTTTGGCATCATCTTGGCCGATGATAAAACGGTCAAGTTCGGAAACGATTTCGCGGGGCGTGAAGCTGGACATGCTTAAAGTTTTTCCATCGTAAAGTTGGAATTGGTGTAGACGCAGATGTCGGCGGCGATTTCCATCGCTCGGGTGGCTGCATCCTCGGCCGTTATATCTTTTTGACCGGCCAGCGCGCGGGCCGCGGCCAGGGCATAATTGCCGCCCGATCCAATGGCGATCACGCCATCGTCGGGTTCCAACACATCACCGGTGCCAGTGAGCACCAAAGACACGTCCTTATCGGCGACCAGCATCATCGCTTCGAGTTTGCGCAGATAACGATCGGTGCGCCAGTCCTTGGCCAGCTCGACGCAGGCGCGGGTCAACTGGTTGGGGTATTGCTCGAGCTTGGCTTCGAGGCGTTCGAACAAGGTGAAGGCATCCGCCGTGGCACCAGCAAATCCGCCGATCACGGTGCCGTCGGCCAAGCGTCGGACTTTGCGCGCCGTGGCTTTGATCACCGTATCGCCGAGGCTCACCTGACCGTCACCGATCATCACCACATCACCGTCTTTGCGCACGCTTAAGATGGTGGTGCCATGCCATGTTGGTTGGCCGTTATTGCTCATGCTCGATCCTTAAAGATTGGCTGGATAAAGAAGTCCCTCGGATGTAAGCCGCCAGCGTCCCCCGGTCAAGGCTGACAAATGCCCATTCTGAGGTGGTATGGTTACGGTCTAGCTGTTAAAAGAAGGTGGTTTTTACATTTGGAGGACGGGCAATGCGTACAGGTCGCGTTGAACGCAATACGCACGAAACCACGATCAGCGTCGAATTGAATCTCGACGGTGAGGGCAACTATGACATTTCCACCGGCATCGGGTTTTTGGACCACATGTTGGAACAATTGTCGCGTCACTCGTTGATTGATCTGACGGTCAAGGCTTCGGGCGATCTCCACATTGATTATCATCACACCACCGAAGATGTCGGCATTGCCATCGGCGAAGCCTTTAGTCAGGCCCTGGGCGATCGCCGCGGCATCACGCGTTACGGATCAGCCCTTTCGCCGATGGATGAAAGCCTCACCCGGGTGGTGTTGGACGCGTCCAACCGACCGTATTTGGTGTGGAAGGTCGAATTCAGCCGCCCCAAGCTTGGCGATATGGACACCGAATTGTTCAAAGAATGGTTCGCCGGATTTGGCCAAGCCGCCGGTCTGACGCTGCATGTCGAAACTTTTTATGGCGAAAACAATCACCACATTGTCGAAAGCGCCTTTAAGGGTTTGGCCCGCTCGCTGCGTCAAGCGGTCGAAATCGATCCACGCAAGGCCGATCAGGTGCCCTCCACCAAGGGTGTTTTGGGCGGATCACTTTAACGCACGAGAGGTCGCAGATAAATGACCGTTGATTGTATGCCGGAGACCTCCCTGGCTTTTATCGAAGAAGTCCGCTCCACCCGCTGCACGCAAGCTTGGGGGATTGAAGGATGAGCATTTATACCGTTCACGTGCGCGATACCGGGATGAGGCCGACCTTGGCGTTGGTCAAAGATGGCTTTTCCTGGCCCGCAGCGATCTTTGGCTTTGCCTGGGCGCTGGTGGTCGGCGCGTGGGAAGTGGCCCTGATGTTGATGGCGGTGCAATTGGTGGTGGCCATCGCCCTGCCCGTATTGATCGCCGACCCTGGGGCGCAAACCATCATTCAGCTTGGTTTGGCGGTGGTGATCGGCTTGGTGGCCAACGAATTGCGCCGCTGGACCTTGAATCGGCGCAATATGCATGAAGACGCCGTGGTCACTGCCCATGACAAAGAAGAAGCGGAACGGCGTTATCTTGACGCCAATCCCTACATGACAGCGAAGTTGTTGAGAGATTTATGAAAAGTTTGAAAACTTCTCTCGGCCTTTGGCGTCTCAATCCTATCCATGCTCAAGAATGGGGTATTGAGGGATGAAAGTAGCCATCATCGACTACGGTTCCGGCAATCTGCGCTCGGTCGCTAAATCTTTTGAACGCGCGGCGCAAGATCAAAACATTTCCGCCGACATTATGGTCACCGGCAAACCCGAAGACGTTTTGGGGGCCGATCGTTTGGTGTTGCCCGGTGTTGGTGCGTTTGCCGATTGTAAGGCCGGATTGGCGGCCGTTGACGGTCTTCATGAGGCGCTTAGTCAGGTGGTGATCGACAAAGCCCGCCCGTTTATGGGCATCTGTGTCGGCATGCAGTTGATGAGCGATGTCGGACATGAATTTGGCGACACCCAAGGGCTGGGCTGGATTGCCGGCGATGTGACCGCGCTTATACCGTCTGATGGGGCGTTGAAAATTCCCCACATGGGCTGGAACGATCTTGACATCACGACGCCCCACCCGGTTTTTGACGGCGTTAAAGCGGGCGAGCATGCTTATTTTGTGCACAGCTATCAATTCACCACCAAAGATCCGGCGCACGTTTTGGCGCGGGTGGACTATGGTGGTTCGATCACCGCCGCGGTGGGCCGCGACAATTTGATTGGCACCCAGTTTCATCCCGAAAAAAGTCAGCAGCTGGGCCTGCATATCATCGCAAATTTTTTAAAGTGGACGCCTTAAGCGCCCCATCGATTTATAAGGCAAAGAGTATTTAACAATGATTTTTTTCCCCGCCATCGATCTCAAAGACGGCCAATGCGTGCGCCTTTTGCGTGGCGAAATGGACCAGGCCACGGTGTTCAATGACGACGCCGGATCGCAAGCTAAAGCGTTTGTTTCACAGGGCTGTGAATGGATTCACGTGGTCGATCTCAACGGTGCCTTTGAGGGCCGTCCGGTCAACGCCGATACGGTTGATGCGATCTTGGATGAGGTCCAGGTGCCGATCGAGTTGGGCGGCGGCATTCGCAATTTGGAAACCATTCGTTTTTGGCTCGACAAAGGGGTGCGACGGGTGATTTTGGGCACCGTGGCGTTGCGAAACCCAGACCTGGTGATCGAGGCTTGCAAGCTTTACCCGGGGCGCATTGCGGTGGGCGTGGATGCCAAAGACGGCATGGTCGCGGTCGAAGGCTGGGCCGAAGTATCCGACATCACGGCCCTTGATTTGGCGAAAAAATTCGAAGACGTCGGCGTTGCGGCGATCATCTTCACCGACATTGGTCGTGATGGCCTGATGCAGGGCCCCAACATCGAAAGCACATTGGAATTGGCGCGCGCCATTTCGACCCCAGTGATCGTTTCGGGCGGGGTCTCGTCGATGGCCGATCTGCAAGCGGTTATGGATCAGGGCGGCGATATATTCGAGGGCGTGATCAGTGGCCGGGCGGTTTATGATGGCCAAATCAGCGTGCGTGAAGCCGTCGATCTGCTGTCCCAAAGGACCGCTACGGGCGCCGTAGGCAACCAAGGGCGGAACGCTTAAGGGTTTAGAATGATGAGAAATAACCTCCCTCACCCTAAAGGGCTCGAAGAGGTCCGCACAATCCCAACCAATCAAAGATTGGGGGATTGAGGGATGCTTAAAGCTCGTATCATTCCCTGTCTCGACGTCGCCAACGGGCGGGTGGTCAAGGGCGTCAATTTTGTCGATTTGGTTGATGCCGGCGATCCGGTCGAACAAGCCCGCATTTATGATGCGGCGGGGGCGGATGAGCTGACGTTTCTCGACATCACCGCCAGCGTCGAAAACCGCGACACCATTTATGATGTGGTCAGTCGCACCGCCGAGCAGTGTTTTATGCCGCTGACCGTTGGTGGGGGCGTGCGCACCACCGATGACATTCGCAGACTTTTGCTGGCCGGTGCCGACAAGGCGTCGATCAACACCGCGGCGGTGAACAATCCTGAATTTGTCAAAGAGGCGGCACAAAAATTTGGCTCCCAATGCATCGTGGTGGCGGTTGATGCCAAAACCGTGGCACCAGGGAAATATGAGATTTTCACCCACGGCGGACGCAATGCAACGGGCATCGATGCAATTGAGTGGGCCGAACGCATGGCCTCTTATGGTGCCGGTGAAATCTTACTCACCTCGATGGATCGTGACGGCACCAAACAGGGCTTCAATATTGGCCTGACCCGGGCGGTCAGTGACGCGGTGAATATTCCCGTAATTGCCTCGGGCGGCGTGGGCACCTTGGATCATATGGTCGAAGGTGTGCGCGAAGGCCATGCCTCGGCGGTGTTGGCCGCCTCGATTTTTCACTTCGGCACCTATACCATTGGTCAAGCCAAACGGTATATGGCCGAGCACGGCGTCGATGTGCGCCTTGATGGATTAACTTAAAGGAGACCGCTTCATGTCTGAAAGCAGCTATATCGGTGTTTTGACGCGCCTGTTTGAAACCATCGTCAGCCGTCAGGGTGCCGACCCGGATACCTCTTATACCGCTAAGTTGTTTTCCAAGGGCCGTACCGCCATCGCGCAAAAGGTCGGTGAAGAAGCGGTCGAAGTGAACATCGCCGCGTTGGCCGAAGGCCCCGATGCACTGGCCGCGGAAAGCGCAGATTTGATCTATCATTTGATGGTGCTGTGGGCCGATGGCGGCATCACCCCAGATGATGTCTGGGCCGAATTGCAAAAGCGCGAAGGCTTATCGGGCATTGAAGAAAAACGCGCCCGTGGTGAATTGTAAGATTTGGAGATTGAGGGATGTCTTACGATAAAGACAACATTTTCGCCAAAATCTTGCGCGGGGAAATTCCCTGCGACAAGGTTTATGAAGACGATCAGATACTGGCGTTTAACGACATCGGACCGCAAGCCCCGGTGCATGTGTTGGTAATCCCCAAGGGCGCATATGTTTCCCAGGATGACTTTAATGCCAACGCATCGGATGCCGAAATTGCCGGGTTATGGCGGGCGGTGAGTAAGATCGCGGGCGAGTTGGGCGTTGCCGAGCCGGGTTATCGTACCATCCAAAACACCGGATCCGACGGCGGTCAGGAAGTACCGCATTTTCATGTACACATTTGCGGTGGGCGTAAGCTGGGCCGGATGATTGCGCCTTAAGCTTTTTTAAGCGACGCGCTGAATTGTCTGTGGCATGACGTAGCTGTCCATGATGGCTGAGGCGCAGCGTTTGAGCACAAGGGCCCGACAGATGACGGGGCAGGCTGCACTGATCGTATGCTCGCGTAGCATTGGTAACGCACACTGTCGGCACAGCGCACTGCTTTCTTTCATCAATTTGATGCTGTAAAGAGGGTAGTTAGGTTCACTCATTCATAAGTAATAATAATATTAGTGTACAAATGATATATACAGTTTGTGCATATCAGCTATGCTTTTTTCGTCAGTGCGATGAACTGGGGTGCGATGAACGGGTTCAGCTTTGGAAAGCTGTTGGGCTCATGGCCATGGCCTGGGCCCGCACGCTGTGGGCCGGACAATCATCACGACGGCATTGTTCTTTACCGCTGGCATCCACATAACGGTCCCTGCATTGACGGCATGCGGCTTCCAATTTTGAAAGCATAACGGAGCGCATGTCCTTGTAATCAGGGCTGTTCATAGGATCTTTTTTCACCATCATCGAGAATTCGCACTCAAAGTGTGCGGCGAAATATAAATGACCAAGATACTTTCATCTTGATCTTAATATACGAAAAATAGTCGGTAATAGCAATATCAGACACTCCTAATATTAATGAACATTGGTTTTAAGCGGGGATCATTTGGCGTCCCGGCATGCGGCGGCGATAGGATAAAGCTTCGGCGATGTGGACTTTTTGCACCCCGACGGCATGGTCCAGATCGGCCACCGTGCGTGCAATGCGCAGGATGCGGTGATAGCCGCGTGCGCTGAGCCGCATGCGCTGGGCCGCATCGGCCAGCAGCAGCTGTGCGGGCTCGTCCAATTGCACAATCGCTTCTAGTACCTGTCCATCGGCTTCGGCATTGGTGCGGGCCGATGATCCCAAGCTTTGAAACCGCGCCGTTTGACGCTGACGGGCCGTTGCGACGCGGGCTTTGACATGCTCGGTGGTATCGCTGGACGGCGGCAGGCTTAAGTCGGCGGCGGCCACCATGGGGACCTCCACATGGAGGTCGATGCGATCCAGTAACGGCCCCGAAAGACGGCTTTGATAGTCTTCTGCACATTTTGGCGCGCGCGAACAGGCTTGGCCGGGATCATCCAAATAACCGCACCGACAAGGGTTCATGGCGGCGATCAATTGGAATCGTGCCGGATAGGTAACGTGGGCGCTGGCCCTGGCAATCACAGCCTTTCCAGACTCGATGGGCTGGCGCAATGCTTCTAAAGCGGGGCGCTGGAATTCCGGCAGTTCATCCAAAAACAAAACCCCTAGGTGGGCCAACGAAACCTCCCCGGGGCGCACTTGATGGCCGCCACCGACCAGGGCGGCTTGGGACGCCGAATGGTGGGGATCGCGAAACGGGCGGCTGCGCATGAGTCCGCCATCGGGTAACATTCCGGCAAGCGAATGAATCATCGAGACCTCCAGCGCTTCAAGCGGAAAAAGTTCCGGCAACAGCCCCGAAAGCCTACGCGCGAGCAAAGATTTGCCGGATCCGGGCGGGCCGCTCATCAACAGATTGTGGCCCCCTGCGGCGGCAATTTCCAACGCCCTTTTGGCACTTTCTTGGCCTTTTATATCTACTAGGTCTAGTTTATCGGAGGTGCTTTCTGGCTCGGCCAAAATTTGTGCATCTGGTTTTGATAACAGCTGTGAGCCTTTGAAATGATTGACCAAATCAATCAATGAACGCGGTGCCAGAATGTCCAAATCACCGGCCCAGACGGCTTCACCGCCTTGCGACACAGGACATATCAATCCCAAGCCGCGACCATTGGCGTGAATCGCGCTGGGCAGCACCCCAGACACCGAGGTGAGGGTGCCGTCGAGCGCCAATTCACCCAACGTGACAAAGCCGTCGATTTGATCCGCAGGCAGAACATCCATCGCGGTGAGCAGGCCGATGGCGATGGGCAAGTCGAAATGAGAACCTTCTTTGACCGTGTCGGCGGGGCTGAGATTGACGGTGATGCGTTTGGGCGGTAGCGCCAAGCCCAATGCCGACAATGCGGCGCGCACCCGTTCTTTGGCCTCACTCACCGCCTTGTTGGGCAAACCGACGATGGCAAAGGTCGGCAGGCCCGAGGCGATGTGCACCTGCACGTCGACCGACAGAACCTCTATACCTTGAC
>JAESUA010000198.1 GCA_016763255.1 Magnetovibrio sp.
ATGACGCGTTTGAGGACCTGAAAGGGCGGTTTGGTCGGCGGTCTCTGGACGAGCACTTCTTATCCGATCTTGTTTGAAAAGGCTGAATGCGCGAAAAGGGTACGCGTAAAAATCATGAGGCTCAAGTTGCAGTGTTTCCACTATACGCAAGTGACGCTTGCCCGCATGCTGTGAAAACGTTAAGTTCGCCAACTTGAATTTGGACCACACCCAGGAGACCTCAGATGTACAAGGGATCTTTCGTTGCCCTCATCACACCGTTCAGCAATGGCGGCGTTGATGAAAAAGCCTTTCAGTCGTTTGTTGACTGGCAGGTTAAACAGGGCACCGATGGTTTGATTCCGTGTGGAACCACGGGCGAATCGCCGACACTGACCACTGCTGAACATATGCGCGTGACCGATCTGTGCATCGAAGTCGCCGATGGCCGCGTGCCGGTGATGGCGGGGGCGGGCTCCAACTCGACTGCCGAAGCGGTCGAGTTGGCCAGGCATGCCGAAAAGGCCGGGGCCGGTTCTGTGCTGGTGGTGACGCCCTATTACAACAAGCCAACTCAGGAAGGTTTGTATCGTCATTTTAAGGCGGTCAACGATGCGGTGGGCATCCCCATCTTCATTTACAATATTCCCGGTCGCTCCGTGGTCGACATGTCGGTTGAAACCTTCAAGCGCCTGTTTGAGCTGCCCAACATCGTCGGCGTCAAAGACGCCACCGCTGATTTGGCGCGCCCGTTGATCTACACACATGAACTTGGTCCTGATTTCTGCCAGATGTCGGGTGAAGACGCGACCGCCATCCCTTATTTGGCGGCGGGCGGCCACGGCTGCATTTCGGTGACGGCCAACATCGCACCGGCGTTGTGTGCGCAGCAGCATGCGGCTTGGGCTGCGGGCAATGTGGCGCGCGCCATGGAAATTCAGCAGATGCTGATCCCGGTGCATCAGGCCATGTTCTGTGAAGGTAGCCCCGGTCCGGTGAAGTATGCCGCAGGCCTGATGGGCTTATCCTCTGACGAAATGCGTCTGCCGGCCTGTGAAATTGCCGACAGCTCCAAGATTGTGGTGGAAAGCGCCATTCGCGCTCTCGGCCTGATCGACTAAGGACAGATCGGGAAGGTAGGGCGTTATGGCCAAGAAAAAGAAAAAAAAGGGCCCTGATGGCGACATCGTCGCGCAAAACCGCAAGGCTCGTCACAACTATTTCATCGAAGACACCGTCGAGGCGGGCATCATGTTGATGGGTTCCGAGGTGAAAACGTTGCGCCGCGGGACTGCGACCATCGGTGATGCCTTCGCGGTTGAAAAAAATGGCGAACTTTTCCTCACCAATGCCTATATACCCGAGTATGCAGCGGCGTCCGTGCACAATGGCCATAAGCCCACCCGCGAGCGCAAGTTGTTGCTGCATCGCCGCCAAATTGACCGTTTGATGGCTAACATTGCGCGTGAAGGCTACACCGTGGTGCCGTTGAGCATCTACTTCAACGCCCGTGGCATGGCTAAGGTTGAGTTGGGGCTGGGCAAGGGTAAACATAAGTCAGATAAGCGCCAGACGTCTAAGGACCGCGACTGGAAGCGTGACAAAGCCCGCATGATGAGCCACCGCAACCAGTAACCTTCTTTGGTGGTTGCGGCGAAGGTTTTCGCGGAGGCACTCGTGAGCGATGCCCCCCCGGAACTGACCGGTGATGTTAAAGGCACGTCGAGGGGCTCCATAAAGCAAATGCTGGTCGAAACCAAAGAACAATGGGCGCGTGAGGGGCGGAGCTATCACAGCGATTGCGACCCGTTGAAGGAAGAATGCTATGGCTAAAATCTTCGCAACATTGCTGGCTTTTTTTGTGACAGCACCGGCTTTGTCGGGGGGGCAATCAGCGCACCAATTTGACTTCACCTCCATCGACGGTGGAACACTCTCACTCAGCCAATACAAGGGCAAGGCCGTGTTGGTGGTCAACACCGCATCGTTTTGTGGCTTCACCCCCCAGTACGAAGGCTTGCAGACCTTATGGGAGACCTACCAACACCAAGGGTTGGTGATTTTGGGGGTGCCCTCGAATGATTTCGGTCAGCAAGAGCCCGGCTCCAGTGCGGAAATTAAGGATTTTTGCTCGACCAACTATCAGGTGAGCTTTGCGATGACCGAAAAAGAAGTGGTCAGCGGCGCGAATGCACATCCATTTTACAAATGGGCGCGGGCCGAGCTTGGCTATCTGGCGGCGCCAAAATGGAACTTTCACAAATATCTTTTGGACCCCGAGGGACGATTGGTGGACTGGTTTTCCACCGCAACCAAGCCGAATGCGGACAAATTGATCCGGGCGGTTGAAAAGGTTTTACCCTAGATCAGGCTGCGAATTTTCTGAACCTGCTCTAGAGCTTTTAAATACCTGTCGAATTCAGGCCACAACATACAAATGTGTGATATATAAAAAATATATTTGCATGACATGAAATTAGAGGGCAGGAGCGTTCTTTGGCCAAAATTCTCGTCATTGATGATGATCAGGACATCCTCGATTTTATTCAGGGTGGGCTTGAACATGTCCACGACATCACCACGGCTTTAAACGGGGAGCTGGGCTTGCGCGCCTGTGAAGACGGGACCTTTGATTTGGTCCTCACCGACATCTTCATGCCCTTTCGTGACGGCCTGGATATCGTGCGTGAAGTGGCCAAACTGTATCCCGACTCCAAAACCGTCGCCATGACCGGTCAATATGGTAGCGGGCAGACCGATTACCTTAAAGCCGCACACGCCTTTGGCGCGGTCAAAACGCTGCAAAAGCCGTTCACAATCGAACAACTGTCGTTGATCGTCGAGGAAGTCTTGAGCGCTTAGGGGTTTTGCTTGCCGTTAAGGGGCTAGGGTCGTAAAATTGCTGCATTGCACAAATTTTTGAGGTGCATTTACAGCATTCTAACCTGAATAGGACCTCCCCGCGCATGAGCACGCCCGATAGCACCCCTGATAAACAGCTCCTTCATTTGGTTTTTGGTGGTCACGTAAAGGACCCCCAGGGTCTTGATTTTGATGACCAAAGCAATCTCGATATCGTCGGAATTTTCCCCAACAATGCCCAAGCGATGGACGCATGGCGCAAAAAATCCCACGCCAACGTCGATGACGCCAATATTAAGTACGTGTTGGTGCACCTGCACCGTTTGCTGGAAGACCCTGAACACGAAGACGCTTAAGCTATTGAGGTGATGGTGGGGGCCGCTCCTGGGAGATTAACGCCCAGGAGTTGCGTCATCATCACCGTCCAGCTTTTGTCCATCAAGCGCCTTGTCCTTAATCGTGCGCTTGGCTTTTTCCAAATTTTTAAATGCTTTTGGTGTGCCGTGTTCGACACGATTGTGTTGGGCGCGTACCTGTTTGTCGGCACGCGCCTTGGCCTTGCGAAATGTGTTGAGATTGACGACCTCTGCCATGACACCTCACAATTTTACGTCCGGGCTTTTAAGTCCGGGCTTTAAGTACGGGGCTCCGAATTGAGCAGGAACTCTGCGGCATCTGTGTAATCTGTAAAATGGGGATAGCCGGGGAAATCATCCAGTACGACTTGCGGGGAACGGAAAAAAGAGCTTACGTGGGCGGCCTGAATCATGCCCGTATCGTTGTAACTGTCGCCCATGGCCGCCGTGACAAAATTTAGCTCTTTCAAGGCGTTGACGGACTTTGCTTTGTGATCGGTTGTGCGCAAACGGTAGCCCGTAATGTGTCCGTCATCGGTCACGTCGAGATAATGACAAAACAAGGTTGGCATACCAAGCTGCTCCATCAGCGGTTTGGCAAAGCCATAAAAGGTGTCGGATAAGATGATCACCTGGGCTTGGC
>JAESUA010000199.1 GCA_016763255.1 Magnetovibrio sp.
CGCGGCAAAAGCACCCAAAGACATGGACAGGATCGAAATAACCACCACGACCTGCTGCCATTGATCAGACATGTCACCAAACGGGCCAACCATGACACGCAGGAATAAAGCGATGGCGGCGACTTTTGGCGCGACCGCAAAGAACGCGGTCACCGGCGTTGGCGCACCTTCGTAAACATCAGGGGTCCACATGTGGAACGGCACCGCGCTGACTTTAAACGCCAAGCCCGCCATCACGAACACCAGACCGATGATCAAACCAATCGAAGCCTGATCTTGGGCCCCAACGGTGGTGGCGATCACGGCAAAATCGGTGGTACCGGTAAAACCGTAAATTAGCGACGATCCATAAAGCAGCAGGCCAGAGGCCAACGCACCAAGCACAAAGTACTTCATACCGGCTTCGGTCGCACGGGTGTCGTCACGCTGGAACGACGCCAACACATAGAGCGACAAGGATTGCAATTCCAAGCCCATATACAAAGACATCAGATTGTTGGCCGAGACCATCATCAGCATGCCAAGGGTGGCAAAAATCACCACGATGGCAAATTCAAAACGCTGGGCGCTTTGATGTTCCAGCCAGTTCTGCGCCAAAATCAATGTCAGCCCTGCTCCGATCAAGATCAAAACCTTCACAAAGGTTGCGAACGGATCGGTGATGAACAGCCCTTCAAACGTGATCATGGTGCCACCGGAAACGGTGAACACCAAAAGCAAAGCCAAGAACAACGCCAACACGCCGAGGCCCGACGTCAAGCGCGAAGCAGACGTCACACCTTGCGGCGTGGTGGTTTTTTGAAAAACGCCCAACATCAACAAAGACATGCCTGCAAGCGCAAGGAAAATCTCTGGGAGAGCGGGGAAAATGTTGAGTGCTTCAGTCATAATCCTAATGCTCCCTTACTGGCCAGCCACAACGGCTGATTTGCTGGCTTCTAGCGCAAGTTGAACTTGGCCCAGCAGGTTTTCGACGGAAACATGCATCATATCGAGGAACGACATGGGGTAGATACCCATCCAAAA
Organism: Magnetovibrio sp.; assembly: GCA_016763255.1. GTDB lineage: Bacteria > Pseudomonadota > Alphaproteobacteria > Rhodospirillales > Magnetovibrionaceae > Magnetovibrio. Next base: position 1,027 of record JAESUA010000199.1, read on the forward strand.
TGTGAGGATCAGCAACGGTGCAAACACCGCCCACTCGCGTGGGCTCATGTCGAGCATCTTCTTGACCTCTTCCTTCTCCAAGGCGCCGAACACGACCCGGCGATAGAGAAACAGCATATAGGCCGCGCCCAAGATCACCCCGATCAAGGCCAAGGCCGCAACCCAGGTGTTGACCTTAAACAAGCCCACCAGGACCAAGAATTCACCGACAAAGCCGCCGGTGCCCGGCAAGCCAACCGAAGCCATCATGAACACCATGAAGACCAAGGCATAACTGGGCATCTTGTGTACCAAGCCGCCATAAGCGGAAATTTCACGGGTGTGCAGGCGATCGTAGATCACGCCAACCAACAAGAACAGTGCGGCCGAAACCACACCGTGGCTGAGCATCTGATAGATCGCCCCTTCGACACCTTGCGTGGTCAAAGAGAACGTAGCCGCCGTCACGAAACCCATATGGGCGATGGACGAATAAGCGATCAGCTTCTTCATGTCGTTTTGCACCAGCGCCACCAGCGAGGTGTAAATGATCGCGATGATGGACAGGGTGAAAATCAACGGTGTGAAGTACACGGTTGCGTCCGGGAACATCGGCAATGAGAAGCGCAAGAAGCCGTAGCCGCCAAACTTCAACAACACACCGGCCAGAATGACCGAGCCTGCCGTCGGCGCTTGAACGTGGGCATCCGGCAACCAAGTGTGCACCGGCCACATCGGAACCTTCACCGCGAACGAGGCAAAGAACGCCAACCACAACCAAATTTGTAGGCTGGGTGAAAAACGCGTGTCCATCAGGGTCGGAATATCGGTGGTGCCCGCTTGGTTGAACGTCACCAAGATCGCCAGCAACATCAACACCGAACCCAACAAGGTGTACAAGAACAGCTTATAAGAAGCGTAAACGCGGTTTTTGCCGCCCCACACGCCGATGATCAAGAACATCGGGATCAGCACCGCTTCGAAGAAGATGTAGAAGATCACGATATCGAGTGCGGAGAACATCCCAACCATCATGGTTTCGAGGATCAAAAACGCGATCATATATTCTTTGACACGTTCTTTAATGCTGTCCCAACTGGCCAAGATACAAATTGGCGTCAGCAGCGTGGTCAACAAAACGAACAGCACCGAAATACCATCAACACCCAAGTGGTAGTTGATGTTGTACGTCGGAATCCACGCCATCTTTTCGACGAACTGGAACGCTGCCGTGGAATTATCAAAATTGAACCACAAATACAGCGACAGTACGAAGGTGACCGACGACGTCCACAAAGCCACGCGACGTGCGTTGCGTTTGCCGAGGTCATCATCACCGTTGATGGTGAGGATAAAGCCTGCACCTACCAAAGGCAGGAAGGTCAGGAGCGATAGGATTGGAAGCTCAGCCATTTATCTTATCATCCCACCTAAAACATAAACCAAGTCACCATGAGTACCACGCCGATAAGCATGGCAAACGCATAGTGATAGAGATACCCCGACTGCAAGGACCCGGCCTTTACGGCTGTGTCTTGCGTCGTTTGAGCGATGCCATTGGGGCCCATGCCATCGATGATGGCTTCATCCCCAATTTTCCATAACCCCTTGCCGATACGGAAAGCGGGTTTCACGAACACGGCATCGAACAATTCATCGAAGTACCACTTGTTGAAAACAAACGTATGGATCGGTTTGATGGCCTTGACCACCAACGCCGGTAAGCTTGGTACGAACATGTACATAACGTAAGCCAAGGCGATACCGAAGACACCCACCACCGCCGGCAGGTACTTAACCCACAACGGAACATGGTGTGCATTTTCCAACGCCGGATGGCTGTCGAGCACCAAGATGGAGTTGCCCCAGAAGGCCACTGCACCATCGCCGACGAACCACTGATAACCGATCAAGCCCGAACCAATCGCGCCGGCCGCCAAAAGCAGCAACGGAAAGATCATGATCTTGGGGCTTTCATGCACGTGCGCCATGACGGTTTCGTCGGCACGTGGTTTGCCATGGAAGGTCATGATGATCAGGCGCCAGCTGTAGAACGCGGTCAAGAATGCTGCGGTGATGCCCAACCAGAAGGCATAATTGCCAACCCCGGTATGAGCGCCATATGCGGCTTCCAAAATCATGTCCTTGGAGAAGTAACCGGCGAACGGATACACACCCGCCAAAGCCAATGAGCCAATCCACATCAAGGCGTAGGTCACCGGGATCAATTTCCAGGTACCGCCCATCTTGCGCATGTCTTGTTCATCGGACATGGCGTGAATGACAGAGCCCGCGCCTAAGAACAACAGCGCTTTGAAAAACGCGTGGGTCAGCAGATGGAAAATTGCCGCCTGATACGCCGAAACACCAATGGCGAAGAACATATAACCGAGCTGCGAACAGGTCGAATAGGCGATCACACGCTTGATATCGAATTGGGTACAGGCCACCGTGGCGGCAAAAATCGCGGTCGAAGCGCCGACGATGGTCACCACCTGCAAGGCAAAGTCCGAATACTCGAGCAATGGCGACATGCGCGCCACCATGAACACACCCGCCGTCACCATGGTGGCGGCGTGGATCAGTGCCGACACAGGGGTCGGGCCTTCCATAGCGTCCGGAAGCCAAGTGTGCAAACCAAGCTGTGCCGACTTGCCCATGGCACCAACGAACAGTAGCAAACAAATCACCGTGATGGCGTGGAATTCACCGGAGAAGACATTGATGGTCGCATCAGACATGCCACCGGCCTGAGAGAAGATGGCGTCCAAATTGACAGTGCCAAACATCACAAAGGTGGCGAAGATGCCCAAGGCAAAGCCGAAGTCACCAACACGGTTGACGACGAACGCTTTGATCGCCGCGGCATTGGCGGTCGGTTTGTTGTACCAAAAACCGATCAGAAGATAAGACGCAAGGCCCACACCTTCCCAGCCGAAGAACATCTGCACCAGGTTGTCGGCGGTCACCAGCATCAACATGCAAAAGGTGAACAAAGACAAATAGGATTGGAAACGCGGAATATCCGGGTCGTGATGCATATAACCGTGTGAATAGACGTGCACCATGGCCGAAACCGTGCACACCACCACCAACATCACGGCGGTCAGGGTATCGACCTTGAGCGCCCAGTTGAGGCTCAAATCACCCGACTGGATCCACTGCAACACCGTGATGGTGTAGGTCTCTCCGCCCAGGGCCACGTTGTAGAACGTGATCCACGACAGCAACATCGCCACCAGCATAGAGCCCGACGTGACCCACTGTGCATAGGTGTCGATCTTGTGTTTTTTATCTTTGTCATCACCGCATTTGACGAACGCGAGGATGCCCGCGAACATACACGCCAGAAGCGGCAAGAAGACGATGGCTTTAATCATGCTCATATCTATCCCCTAGCCCTTCATACCGCTGATATCATCAACAGCGATGGAGCCGCGGTTGCGGAAGAATA
>JAESUA010000200.1 GCA_016763255.1 Magnetovibrio sp.
CAGCCGATTTCAACGATGCGATGACCGGATTTTGGGTTCAGGCCGGTGGTTTCGGTATCGAGGGCAATTTCACGCATACACTTTGATCCATTATGACGAAAAGGGGCCCTTAGTGGCCCCAATGAGGGCCCCAAACATGGCCTTTTTGATGCTTGCATACTTTGACGATCTTGGCGATCTGGCGCAAGCTTTGGCCACGAGTGGTGCCGGTGGTGACGATGTGATCGGCCAAGCGGCATTTGATTGTATTCTCGATTTGGCGCTGGGCAATCGCTTCAAACTTATGCGCGTTCATGCCAGGACGATGCAAAACCCGCTGGCGCTGAATTTGGCGAGACGCCGACATCACCACCACCGCATCGACCCGCGTATGGGCATTCGTTTCGTACAACAACGGAATATCCAATACCACCATCGCCATTCGGCGACGCTGACACACCTGTAAAAATTGACGCTGATCTTGATGCACCAGGGGATGGAGCAGGTTTTCCAGGCGAATTAAGGCCGCGTCATCGCCCAAAACGTAACCCGCCAATTTTTGCCGATCCACACCACCATCGCTTTTTAACACCTTAGGAAACAGCCGTTCAACCTGTTGGCTGGCGCGCCCGCCCACGGCCATCAAACGATGCACGCAGGCATCGGCATCGTGAACCGGTACGCCAAACAATCGAAAACAATGTGCGCCCCAGGTTTTGCCCATGCCGATAGAACCGGTCAGGCCGAGCACAAACATCGTTTAATCCACCTTTAGAATGTGTGCGCGCAGCGCGTCGCTGACATCCGGCAAGCGGCCAAACCAGGCCTCAAACCCAGGTCGGGCTTGATGCAGCAACATACCCAAGCCATCAACTACGGCATTTCCCCGCGCCCGGGCGCGGGCCAGCAAATCGGTTTCCAACGGTGCATAAACGATGTCATTCACCAGCGCGCTGATGGGCAGGGCGGACAGGTCGAGATCAAGAACATGTTGGCCTTGCATGCCCAAGGTGGTGGTATTGGCCAAAAGGGCGGCACCTTCAAGATAGTCGGCGCGTCGCTGCCAATCACCAACGGTGATTGTGCCGCTGCCCAGGCCACTAAGGTCGGAGGCGAGACGTTCGGCGCGTTCGCGGGTGCGGTTGAGCAAACGCACCTCGGGTGCGCCGGCATCCAGCAACGCCACAACCACGGCGCGGGCTGCGCCTCCGGCTCCTAAAATAACCGCCGCGCCATTGCTGGCGTCAAAGGCCGCGCAGCCGGCTTTTAAATTTTCCAAAAAACCAAAACCGTCGGTGTTAAAGCCATAAAGTGAGCCATCCACGCGCACCACCACGGTATTAACCGCGCCGATGCGCTGGGCCAAAGGGTGGACTTCATCGACGCTGGCCAGGGCGATTTCTTTATGGGGAACGGTAATATTAGCACCGGCAAAACCGTCGGCATGTAAATTTTTTAAAGTCCCGACAAAATCTTTGGGCGACACCGCAAGGCGCAGGTATTCACCCCCAATGCCATATTGATTGAGCCAAAAGCCATGCACCTTGGGTGATAACGAGTGGCCCACCGGCCAGCCCATAACGCCCGCGCGTATCAAAGGAGTGTGATCTATCATGGCCGCAGTATAGGGAATTCACCAACCAGGCCTAACCCCGAAATCCGACATTTTCAATTTAATTTCAAATTGATCGCGAGTGGTGATCAAATTTAGCTACAGCGGCAAATACCCGGCGCGGCGCAACGCCTCTAACAACGCCACCATGGGTAAACCCAAGACGGTGAAATAATCACCATCGACCTCATCAAACAATTGGGCACCCAAGCCTTCCAGATGATAAGCGCCGACGCTCGACATCACCTGATCACCGACTTGGGACAAATAATCGTCCAAAAAATCATCGCTAAAGGAACGCATGGTCAGCGCCGCGCTTTGGCTATGTGACCACAATACTTCGCCATCTTGCAACAGAGCGACAGCACTGATCAGTTGGTGTTTGCGACCGCGCAGGGTTTTGAGTTGTTCACGCGCGGTGGCGAGATCATCGGGCTTGTCAAAAATGGCCCCGTCCAGCGCCAGCACCTGATCGGCACCGATCACCAGCTGTCCCATATGGCGAGCGCTCACCACCCGGGCTTTTTCTTCGGCCAAATGTCGCGCCAAACCATTGACCGATCCCGACCACTGTTGTTTCAGCGCGGTTTCATCAAGATCGGCGGGATCGCAACTGTGGTCCACACCCGCCGCGCTCAACAGCTGGGTGCGTGCCTGGCTGGCGGAGGCCAAAATTATTTTGGCGTGCATTTTACGACGGGTTATCAAGGCGACCATTGAAGAGCTGCAAAATGGTTGCCGCGGTTTCTTCCACCGATTTGCGGGTGACATCGATGGTCGGCCATTTGTGTTCTTCATACATGCGCTTGGCCTCGCGGATTTCTTGGGCCACCGCATCGGGATCGACGTAATCGGTTTCTTCGTTGTGGCCCTGCATTTTAAGGCGCTGGCGGCGAATTTGCACCAAACGGCGGGGATCTTTGGTTAACCCAATGATCACCGGCCGCGCGGCCTGTAAAACTTCATCCGGTAATGTCATACCCGGCATGATAGGCACGTTGGCAGCCTTAATGCCGCGATTGGCCAAATATATACAGGTTGGTGTTTTGGTGGTGCGTGAAACCCCCATCAACACCACATCGGCATCATCAATATCATGCAGCGACTGGCCATCGTCATGTGCCAGCACAAAATGCAGCGCGGCAATTTTTGAAAAATAGTCGGCGTCCATCACATGCTGACTGCCAGGACGATGTTCGCGTTCGACCCCGAGATAATTGCCCAGCTGGCCCAATACCGGATTGAGCAAGTCAATACACGGCATTTTCAGCCGCTTGCAACCGTGCACCAATTTTTCGGTAAGCTCATCATCAACCAGTGTAAAAATCACAAAACCGGGATTATTGCTGATTTCCGTCAAAATGTCGTCAATCTGATCTTGATTGCGCACCATCGTCCAACGTTGCTCTATCACTTCCACATCGGGAAATTGCACCAAGCACGCGCGTGCGACCACATCCAGCGTTTCGCCGGTGCTGTCGGAAATTTTATGCAGAACCAAAGACGTCATTTAAGCCCACTACATCGCTATCTTATTCGGCATCGATTCGAGCCCATTTTGGGTCGGGATAAAATGTGGACAGAATGGGATGAAATTAACCTTCCACAGTTCTGCCGGGATAACTGGGTTGTTATGAACGGCCTCATCCCTAGTGTACAACATTCTCCACGCTTTCCGTAAAACTCATCAAGATATGGATTTTCTCAGCAACCATCCCCAAGATTCACAGGTCTGTTCTAAACCATAAAAGAGCAGGTTTGCAGCTTATTGATGATTTTATTCACACTCCATACAGAACCCTTCAACACATCCAGTTGGGCCCCTCAAATATCTGTGTATGAAACCCTGAATAAACTATGAGCAAAAAGAAATCCCCGATATCCACGCTACTACAACAACAACAACCTTTTTATTTATCCAAATATATTGTTTGTTAGAGGCGCAAAAACGCGGGATAACTCCCTCAATCAAGCCAGAAAAACAGGATCCTTCAAACGTGACCAAACGCTTTCTTCAGGCTCTCAAGGGGGAAACCCTTTCACCGCCACCCTTGTGGCTCATGCGTCAGGCCGGACGTTATCTTCCGGAATATCGTGAGACCCGCTCAACAGCGAAAAATTTCCTGCACTTTTGCTACACCCCCGATTTGGCGGTTGAAGTGACTCTGCAGCCGTTGCGTCGCTATAATTTTGATGCCGCGATTTTATTTTGCGATATTTTGGTGATCCCCGACGCTTTGGGTCAAAAGGTTGAATTTATCACCGGTCAGGGTCCACAACTTGAACCGATTAAATCTTTGGCTGCGTTGGAAGCCACCTTGGATCCTTCCAATCTGCACAATCACCTGAGCAAGGTTTATGAAACCGTATCCAGGCTTGCCAAAGAAATTCCCGAGACCACCGCATTGATCGGTTTTGCCGGTGCGCCGTGGACCGTGGCGACCTATATGGTCGAAGGCAAGGGCAGTAAAAATTACGAAGAAATTCGCTCTATCGCCTATTCGGATCCGGTCTTTTTTCAGCGCTTGATCGACATGCTCGTAGACAGCACGGCCAAATATCTGATTGAACAGGTTCATCATGGAGCAGAATGTCTACAGGTGTTCGATAGCTGGGCTGGCGTGTTGTCCGAGCAGCAATTTTACAAATGGTCGATCGAGCCGATGGCGCGCATCGTTGAACGCGTCAAAGCGGTTCACCCGGATGTTCCGATCATTGGTTTCCCACGTGGTGCGGGTCCGCTGTATGAAGCCTACATTCGTGAAACCAAGATTGATGGGGTCGGGTTGGATCATACCGTGCCGTTGGAATGGGCGCGTGATGTGTTGCAGCCTTTGACCACGGTTCAAGGCACGCTCGACAATTTATTGTTGGTTGCCGGTGGTGAGCAGATGGATATTGAGGTTAAACGCATCCTCGACATTCTCGGTCAGGGCCCGTTCATCTTCAATTTGGGTCATGGCATCGTGCCGCAAACACCACCTGAACATGTAGAACGGTTGTGTGCATTGGTCCGTGGTGAAGCCTAAGCGGCTTACCACCGTGGCATTGGAGATGCAATGAAACGTTTAGCCATTGTGCTTTATAATCTTGGTGGTCCAGACTGTTTGGAGGCGGTGGAACCGTTTCTCTATAACCTGTTTATGGACCGTGCAATCATCGATCAGCCTTTGGTGGTCCGGTGGCCTTTGGCCAAATTGATTTCCAAGCGCCGGGCCCCGTTTGCGCGCGATATTTATAACCATATCGGCGGTAAATCACCGTTGTTGGAATTGACTCAAGCGCAAGCCGATGCGTTGCAAGTTTCGCTGGAAAAAAAATATCGAGATACTGAAGTTAAATGTTTTATTTGTATGCGCTATTGGCACCCCATGAGTCCTGAGGTGGCCCAAAAGGTGAAGGATTTTGGCCCTGATCAAGTGGTTATGTTGCCGCTCTATCCACAATTTTCGACCACCACCACCGGCAGCTCCTTTGATGATTGGGATGCAACTGCGGCGCGTATTGGCCTGACCGCGCCAACCAAACGGATTTGTTGTTTTCCGGTTGATCCGGGTTTTATTTCGGCCCAAGCACAATTGCTTAAATCATCGATTGATCAAGCACGCGCCGAGGCCGATGGTCAGCCGCTGCGTATTTTGTTTTCAGCCCATGGCCTGCCAAAAAAGATTATCGAGAAAAAGAGCGATCCATATCCCGACCAAGTGCAAAAAGGGGCGGCGGTTATCGCCGCTGAAATGATAAAGATAGGCACCAAATTGGAAGACTGGTTGGTCAGCTATCAAAGTCGAGTTGGTCCGATGGAATGGATCGGCCCATCAACCGAAGATGAGATCAAACGCGCCGGCCAAGATGGTGTGGCACTGGTGATTTTGCCGATCGCTTTTGTCTCTGAACATTCCGAAACATTGGTTGAGCTCGACATTGAATACAAACTTTTGGCCGATCAAGCCGGGGTGACAACCTATGTCAGGGTGCCGGCCTTGGGGACCACCCCATCCTTTATCGATGGATTGGCGAGTTTGGTCCAACGCACCATTGCTCAAAATAAAAACCTGTGCCCCGCAGGTGAAAAATCGCGGATTTGTCCCAACATGGCTAGTGCTTGTTCTCACCAGTAGAATAGGTAAACTTCATCACCTGAGATTGTTATTGAGAAGGTTTGTTTAATGCTTGAAGATTTTATCCTTGATGGTGACGCCTACAATTGGGTTAAGGCGCTGCATGTAATTTCGATCATCGCCTGGATGGCTGGTCTGTTGTATTTGCCGCGCCTGTTTGTTTATCACTGTCAATCTCAGATCGGTTCCAATCAATCGGAAACCTTCAAGGTTATGGAACGCCGTTTGTTGCGCGCAATCATGAACCCAGCGATGATCTTGAGTTGGATTTTCGGCTTGTGGATGCTCTACAGCCTTGACGCTTGGACGGATGTTTGGGTTCATGCTAAGTTAACATTTGTTGTGTTGTTAACCGTATTTCATATGTTCATGGCTAAATGGCGCAAAAATTTTGAACGCGATAAAAACCAGCGCCCGGAAAGCTTTTTTCGCTTTGCCAATGAAGCGCCAACCGTATTGATGATCGCCATTGTAATCTTTGTGATCGTCAAACCGTTTTAAGTGAAATGTCATTTAGTTCTAATGCCAATAGACCTTTGACTTAAGGTTCACCTTCAGGTATTTGTTTTATCTAATCAAACGGCCCGCATTCTTTCTTTCATAAGTGGTCGTCTCACCGTCTGAATATTTTTCCCACCTCAAGCAGACGGATTTTCCGGAAAATTTACCTTTGACCGCATTTTTTTTAGCGGCAGCTCCTCAAAATTTCCGGCCCACCCCTCCTATTCACGATGAAATCACAGGTTCAGCTATGAATCTCAAAGAACTAAAGCAGAAAACTCCGGCTGAAATTTTGGCTGTTGCCGAAAACTTGGAGATCGAAAACGCCAGCTCGCTGCGTAAACAAGATATGTTGTTTGCCATCTTGAAGCGCTCGGCAGAGCAAGGCGTCGGTATTTACGGTGAGGGCGTTTTGGAAGTGTTGCAAGACGGATTTGGCTTTTTGCGCTCCCCCGAAGCCAACTATTTGCCGGGTCCCGACGATATTTATGTATCGCCCAGCCAGGTGCGACGTTTTAGCCTGCGCACCGGTGATACCGTCGAAGGCGAAATTCGCAGCCCCAAAGAAGGCGAACGCTATTTTGCTCTGTTGAAGGTTAATACCATCAACTTTGAAGACCCTTCAGCGGTTCGCCATCGCACCAATTTTGATAACCTCACTCCGCTCTATCCTGATGAGCGTCTGACCATGGAAGTCGAAAATCCGGAAAATAAAGATTTTACCGGACGGATCATGGATTTGATCACGCCGATCGGCAAAGGTCAGCGCGCCTTGGTGGTGGCTCCGCCACGTACCGGTAAAACGGTGATGCTGCAAAACATCGCCCACGCCTTGGCGGCCAATCACCCGGAAAGTTATTTGATCGTTTTGTTGATCGATGAACGTCCCGAAGAAGTCACCGATATGGCGCGTTCGGTCAAAGGCGAAGTGGTCAGCTCAACCTTTGATGAACCGGCCACCCGCCACGTTCAAGTGGCCGAAATGGTCATTCAAAAAGCCAAGCGTTTGGTTGAGCACAAACGCGATGTGATCATCTTGTTGGATTCCATCACCCGCTTGGCGCGTGCCTACAACACCGTGGTGCCAAGTTCCGGCAAGGTTTTGACCGGTGGTGTTGATGCCAACGCTTTACAAAAACCCAAGCGCTTTTTCGGTGCCGCGCGTAACGTCGAAGAGGGTGGTTCGCTGACCATCATCGCCACCGCGCTGATCGACACCGGTTCGCGCATGGACGAAGTGATCTTCGAAGAATTTAAAGGTACCGGTAACTCGGAAATTATCTTGGATCGTAAGGTGTCGGACAAACGCATCTTCCCGGCCATTGATGTCACCAAGTCCGGTACGCGTAAAGAAGAGCTGTTGGTTGATAAGGCTACGCTGTCAAAAATGTGGGTACTGCGGCGCATCTTGATGCCTATGGGTATCACCGATGCAATGGAGTTCTTGATGAGCAAAATGCGCGAAACCAAATGCAACAACGACTTTTTTGATACCATGAACACCTAAATTATTCTGGTGTAGAGACAAAAAAACCCCGGTCCATGTGGCCGGGGTTTTTCTTTGTGATCCGGACAATTATGGAATTAAGATGGTCGAACCGGTGGTCTTGCGATTTTCTAAATCTTGATGAGCCTGGCCCACATCGGCCAAATCATATTCTTGATGGATCTCAATTTTGATGGTTCTATTGGCCACCAGTTCCATCAGCTCGGTGGCCATGGCGGTGATCGATGACTTATCGTGGGCATAATTGAACAGGGTTGGGCGGGTGACGTACAGCGATCCCATCTTGCCCAAGATACCCGGTTCAAACGGAGCCACCGGGCCCGAGGCATTGCCGTAGGTGACCATGGTGCCGCGTACCTTCAATGAGCCAAGGCTGTCCATGAAGGTGTCTTTGCCGATGGAATCATAAACCACATTCACCCCGACGCCATCGGTGAGGTCCATAATTTTATCTTTGAAATTTACATCACGGTATAAAATAGTCTGATCACAGCCATGGGCTTTGGCCAGTTCGGCTTTCTCAGTTGAGCCCACCGTGCCGATCACTGTGGCGCCAAGATGTTTGGCCCATTGGCAGACGATCAGTCCAACGCCACCGGCCGCTGCGTGCATCAAGATGGTATCGCCTTTTTCAACGCGGTAGGTTTGGCGCAGCAGATACTGTGCGGTCATGCCTTGCAGCATCATTGCGGCGGCTGTTTTATCATCAATGGCATCGGGAATTTTCACCACCCGATCAGCGCCGATGTTGCGCAACTGGGCATACGATCCGGGTGGTGGTGAGGCATAAGCAACCCGATCACCAACCTTATAATCGGATACATTTTCACCGATGGCCTCGATCACCCCGGCGCCTTCCATACCGATGCTACCGGGCAAGGCGGCCAATGGGTAAAGGCCGGTGCGCATATAGACATCGATAAAGTTGAGACCGATGGCGGTGTGCCGGATGCGTATTTCACCGGCACCTGGATCATTGACCTCAACGTCTTCATATTTGAGAACTTCGGGTCCACCGTATTCATGAAGGACGATGGCTTTGCATGTGACGCAACTCATATGGGATGTCTCCTAAAAATAACCTTCAAGACGCAGTAAGCTGGTCTTGGTTTCAAGCCCGCCGTCGCCGCTGTAGCCACCCAATGAATTTTGCGCGACCACGCGATGACAGGGAATGAGGATGGGCAGGGGGTTGGCACCGCAGGCCGTGCCAACCGCACGCGGTGATGAATTTAGAGCTTTGGCAATCTCGCCATAGGTTTTGATCAGACCGGGTTGGATTTTTTGCATGTGTTGCCACACCCGACGTTGAAAATCAGTACCTCCCGGATCGAGCGGTAGATCCTTAAAATCATCACGGCCACTTTGAAAGTAGGCACGTAATGCTTCGGCTGTTTTTTGCAGCAGTGGATTTTCGGTGGTGCGCGGGGTATCCAATCCGCGCCCCCAATCCAGGGCGATGATTTTGCCGGCGTCTTCGAACAGAGTCAGATCGCCAACCAGACTTTTGATGCATAGGGTTTCCATATGGGGATTTTAGAGCGCGCCGAGCACCTTAATCAAGACATCCGCATCGACCACCGGTTCGGCGCAGGTTCCGGCGTGGCAGACATAGGCTGCAGGCTTGCCGTCGACCATTGTTTTGCCGTAGCGCGGATGATCTGGTGCGACGTCAGCTTCGCCATTGTTGCGAATCAGCACCCGCAAATTTCCTGGCGCACGTTGGGTAACACGGATCAGTGCCGCGGCCTCTTTGGGGGGGCCGCTGATCACCACCTGGGTGCCTTGGCTTAAGAGTTCAAATGCATTGATGAGGGTCGGCATATTGGC
>JAESUA010000201.1 GCA_016763255.1 Magnetovibrio sp.
AAGCAAGTTATTGCATACCATGAACGAACTTGAGCGGTCGTTGGAAATGCTGGAGCTCGCCACACAAAAACCTGATGCCCCCTCCGGAATTCTTCTAGATTTGGCCCAAATGTATGTGGATAGAGAGCGTATCCAGGATGCCGAGAAAACATGCCTCACCTACATCGATAAATATCCAGACTCTCCCCTCGGCTACAGCACCCTTGCCCAACTGTATGAAAACCAAAATGATTTTTTAAGAACCATCGAGTTCTTTCGAAAAGCCGTCGATGTGGTCTCCGGTGATGACGGCTCTGAGCCCGCACATCTCAATACCCTTGGTGCTGCACTTCGCCGAACAGGCGAACCCCATGAAGCCGTCGACGTACTCCAACGTGCCATTGACATTGATCCACAACGCCCGGAACCGCAGTTCAATATCGCAAACGCCTATATGGACTGTGGCAACCCGGACAAAGCCATCGATCATTATCGGCTAACGCTTGATATCACCCCACAAAGCCCTGACACCCATTTGCATTTGGGCTTTGCCTATCTCATCAATGGGACGTTCAAGCGTGGTTGGCGCGAAATGGAATGGCGCTGGAAAATCCCCGTCTTTGCGAACACCGCCCTCGACACCCCGCGCTGGAAAGGTGATACGTCCGATGGCACCATCTTGCTGCTGGCCGAACAAGGTCTCGGCGACAGTGTGCACTTCATCCGCTATGCCAAGCAGGTGGCTCAACGATGCTCTCGGGTGATTGCATATGTTCCGCCCGCTCTTGTGCGCTTAGCCGCCAGCACCCATGGCGTCGATGAAGCCATCGGATGGAACTCTCCCATCCCGGCACATGATGCCTATATCCCAATGATGAGCCTGCCCGGGGTGTTCAAGACTGAGCTTAACACCATCCCCGCCGCGGTTCCTTATCTCCAGGCCGAACAAGACGACGTGCAAAAATGGGCGAATAAGCTTGCTTTACTGCCTGGCATCAAGGTCGGTTTTGTCTGGCAAGGCAGTCCACAAAATGCCCGCGAACGTGGACGAGCTATCCCAACGGATGCAGCGTTGGAATTAGTCCGCTCAGTTGATGCAAGTTTCATATGTTTGGCCAAAGACCGGCCGCAAGGCATTGAGGACTGGCCCGAAAACTTGCACCACTTCGGTGATGAGTTTGACGATGTATCCAGTGCCGCAGCTTTGGTGGAAAACCTGGATTTGGTGCTCAGCATCGACACCTTGATGACTCACCTTGCCGGGGCTTTGAACAAAGAACTGTGGACCTTGTTGGCACCCGTCGCAGATTGGCGTTATCTGCTCGATCGCGAAGACAGCCCCTGGTATCCGAGCGCAAAATTGGTTCGACGCCAAAATGATGAAGACTGGCACGCCTTCATGGCCCACATCGCCGAAGATTTGAAAGCGCGTGTATAGATGTTCAAAAAGCTGCTGGCCGAAGGCCTTCGCCATCATCAAGCCGGGGATTTAGCCCGGGCAGGGGAGCTGTACCGCAAAGCCTTGGACTTGCAGCCCAACAACCCCGACGCCTTAAATTTGATGGGCGTTTTGATGACCCAGGCGGGACAATTTGACACCGCCATCAGCCTGCTTGAAATTGCCGCAAAAAACGCCCCGGACTTTGCCCCCATTCACGTCAACCTTGGCAACGCCTACCAGGCTGCGGGGCGTTTGGATGATGCGATCCTGGCTTTCAACAACGCCAAAATGGCCGACATCGGCGTCACCGAGGCACACCTCAATCTTGCCAGCGCCCTGATCGCCGCCGATCGCGCCGAAGAATCCCTGGAAAGTTTGGATGTGGTGATCAAGCTCGCCCCCAACGCACCGGATGGCTATAATTTTAAGGGCAATGCCCTGCTCGAATTGGATCGTTTGGACGACGCCGCCGAGATGTATGCCCAGGCGGTCGAAAAAAAGAACGACTTTTATGCCGGTTGGGCAAACCTGGGTAATGTCCGCAGCTTACAGGCGCGTTTTGATGAAGCGGTCACCGCCTATGACAGGGCCCTGACCCTTAACCCTGGTCAAGCCGACCTCTGGTCATCGTGGACCAATGCCATGATCGAAGCCGGGCGGGCGGGCGATGCGGAAACACGCATCATCGAGGCGGTCGCCGCCACCCCAAAAGTGGCACAGTTACACCATGCCCTTGGTGTGGTGCGCAAAACGTCCGGGGCCCCTGACGCTGCAATTGCCCCCCTTCAAAATGCCGTAAACCTAGACCCCAGCAATGCGCTCTATCAAATCGCCCTTGGTGAAACCCTCATGGACAATGGCCAACTTGATGAGGCTTTTGGCGTGTTGGAAAAAGTCTCCCTGCTGAACCCCGAACTTGCAGCCGTCCAGGCTTGCAGGGCCATGCTGGCCCACCACCAAGGACGTGCCCAAGAAGCTGTTGACCATATGCAGCGCGCGGTGGGCCTGGATTCATCAAACCTCACTTACAAATCCAACCTCGGCGCTTTCCTATTTGAAGATGCTCAGTTTGAGGCCGCCTTGGACGTTCTCAATACGGTGCTTACAACAGCCCCCAACACCGTTGAGGCCCTCAACACCCGCGCCGCAGTGTTCAAACAAATGGGCCAGTTTGAAAAGGCCCTCAACGATCTACAGGCCGCAAACGCGGCGTGCCCGGATGATGTGCAAAGCCTCACCAACTTGGCCGCCCTGCTTGAAGCCGGTGGTGCATTGGCCCAAGCCCAAGAAGCCGCAGAACGCGCCGTCGCCATCGACCCTCAATACGCCCCCGCCCACAGCACCCTTGGCATTGTCCTTAAAACACAAGGAGATCTGGAGGGGGCACGCATTCATCTTGAACAAGCCGTGCAAATCAACCCTCAACAAATCGAAGCCAACTGGTCATTGGCCCTGTTGCAGCTTTTGGAAGGGGATTATGTAAACGGTTGGTGGAATTATCGCTGGCGTTGGGAGATGGCGCATCGCCCTTGCCCCTATCTGGATCGCAAGCTTTGGGATGGGGGGGAACTGGGGGGGGAAACCATCCTCATTCACGCAGAACAGGGATTAGGAGATACGCTGCAGTTCGCTCGCTACATTCCTGAGGTGGTTAAGCTGGGCGGCCAAGTTACCTTCACCTGCCATCCGCCATTGGTCGATTTGTTCACCCAAGGTTTTGCCACCATGGGTCTGACGGGGCGGGTTGTGGTTCATCCCCATGATACACCGCCACCCATGACAAATTGGCACGCGCCGCTGCTTGGCTTGCCGCACCTGTTTGGCACCACATTGCAAACCGTGCCTCATCCGGGTCCACTTTTGCAACCCCAAAACCACGGACCAACCCTTCTGCCGGACCACCCAAAACAAAGTGGCCCAAAAATCGGTTTGGTGTGGTCGGGAAATCCCAAGCAGATCAACAATCACAATCGCAGCGCCCCCTTAAGTGCGTTTAGCGATCTGATCAAGACTTCTGACGCACGCTTTTACAGCCTTCAAGTGGGCATCAATGATACAGATCGAGGCACACTGGATGGTCTCGACAACCTGGTCGACCTTGCCCCCAATATTCAAAACTTTACCGACACCGCCAACCTCATCAATGAGCTCGACATGGTCATCAGTGTTTGCACATCCGTCGCCCACCTTGCCGGTGCCATGGGCAAACCGACCTGGGTCATCCTCGCCCATGTTCCCGATTTCAGATGGTTATTGGACCGTGAAGACAGCCCCTGGTACCCTAGTGCCCGCCTATTTCGTCAATCCAGCGCTGGTGACTGGTCCAGTATCACCAAGGCCTTGGGCAACGCCGTAGCCACCTTAGGTTCACCCAAGACTTAAAGATGCGGCAAAAGCTGCTCACCCAGGTGGGCAATTTTTTCTAAGCAGGCCCTAAGGTGCCCCCTCCCCCTCCGATCCATAAATATTATTTTTAATATATATCAAATACTTAGCGTAACAATACCATATGGCACGCTCTTTGCTTTTGTTGTAGCGGATACAAGCAACATGAGGGTTAGGTCCAATGGACGTTTCTGCCGTTAAAGCCAAAAACATCATCGATGCCGCTGCAAGTGCGAAATCGAACAAAAGCACGGGCGAGCAATTGGCCGGTAATTTTTCCGCCGTTGTTGCAGAACGTATGAAAATGTCTGGCCAAAGCGTCGTTGGCAGTGGTCAGACCGGACTTATCAGCGCGCTCACGGATAAAACCAGTGCCCAAGCCGCAGCCAAACCCGAGCAGCGCGCTTCGCAAGCGGCTCCGCGTGAAGAGCATCAGCCCCGCGAACGTACGCAAGCGCCGAGCCGCGACGTTGATGACTACGCCCCACAGGCTGAAGCCAAAGATACCGCCCCGCGTGAAAACATACCGCAGGATAATGCACGTTCTGATGCAGCTTCCGACAGCAGCGACCGGGGCGCTTCGTCAGATCAGCAGTCACAATCTGACAACAATGATTCCGATACATCCAAAGACGGCTCCCAAGACGCTGAAACATCACAAGCCGGTGACGGTGACGACGCTGTCGATACCGCAGATGGCGTCGCAGATCAAAGCACCACAGGACAATCGCAAGACGTACTTGCCACTGTGGTCGATGTGATACAGAAAACGGTTTCAACCGGCGCGGAGGGCGGTTCCAAGCAAACTGCGGTCACTGGCGTGGATAAAACCCTCACGGGTGCAGCCAGCCAGCAGGCCAACGCAAATGCAGGCCAAGCTGGAGACGATCTTAGCGATTTGGATATGGCCGGTGAAAATGCCACCAAGAAAAATGCTTCTGACACAGGTGCAAAGCAAGCCCAAACCAATTCCGGTGTAAAAACCGATGGCAATCATGCGCTCAATCAAGACGTTACGGTGAAACAGCTCCAGGCGGCCGATATCGCCAGCAAGATTGGCCCAAATCAAAAATTGGATGTCAACGTTACGGTCACCAAGCAAGCCGAACAGTTGGTCAGCCAACCCACCGCCAACTTAGGCACCCAAGCTGCCGTAGCAAATGATGGCGACAGTCTAACGCAGACGGCGTCCCAGGCCGCCGCCAAGGGGCCGGTTCAAGGCCAGCAAGCGGCAACCCTTAATCTTGGCAACCAAGCCAATCAGCAAGGTCAAGAAGGTCAACAGCAGGCCCAGCAAAATATGCAAGCCGCCATCGCCGAAGCCGCAAAAAACGGTGCCGCGACGGACACCAAATCACAAGCCGTACAAGCCGCCAACAACAACGCCACCTCCGGGGCGATCAAGATTGGCGGGGCCGAAGGTGCCACCAATGCTCAGGGCGTAACCCAAACCAATACGCCCCAGCAACAGCTGGCCACGACCCCCCAAAAGGCCACGCAAAACCCGCAGGCTCAATACCGTGCGCAGGTTAACGAACAGGTCAATGTGCAGATCTCCAAGGCCATCGCCAACGGCATGGACAAAATCTCCATCCAGCTCAAACCGGCGCACCTGGGTCGCATTGATATTCAGATGGAGATTGCATCCGATGGCCGCGTGACAGCCGTCGTCACAGCCGACAACAAAGACACGTTGGATCTGCTCAAGCAGGACTCTCGCGAACTGGAACGCGCCATGCGTGAAGCCGGTTTGCAGATGAATTCGGGCGATCTCAGCTTCAATTTACGCGAAAACGCAAACCAGGGACAGGACGGCACGAAAACCGCCGGGTCTAACCGCCTCTCCAACGAACCGACGCTCGATGAATTATTGGAGGCCAATGCAGGCCGCCCCAACATCATCAGCGACGACCGTATCGATATTACGGCGTAAAGGAAAAAACGATGTCTATTTTTAGCAGTATCGGAAGCGCCACTGATATCGATACTTCGACAAAAGCCGGTCAGGATCAGGCAAAGCTCCAGGACGACCTTAATCAGTTCTTGAAGCTGTTGGTGACGCAGTTGCAAAACCAGGATCCGCTCGATCCGCTCGACGCCAACGAATTCACCTCACAGCTGGTGGAATTTGCCAGTGTCGAGCAACAGATCCAGCAAAACGCCAACCTGGAAAAAATGCTCATCGTTCAGCAAAATTCACAAGCCGCAACGATGGTCAGCTACCTCGGCATGATCGTCGAGGCCAAGGGTGAAGACTTCCAGTTGCTCAATAGCCAATCCATGATGACCTATACGTTGCCGCAAGACGTGGACGAAGTCACCATCACCTTCCAAACGAAGGATGGCCTGACCCTGCGCACCTTCGATGGGAAAGACATTACAGCGGGCACCCACTCGTTCAGTTGGGATGGCTCCAAAACCGATGATTCTATCGTCGATGATGGTGCTTACAAAGTGATTGTCTCCGCCAAAGATAAAGAAGGCAATTTGATCGATGTTGGGCAAACCTCTTTTGGCTACGTCACCTCTACCGGTATCAGCGACGGTAACATCACCGTCTCCATGGGAGATGTTGAAGTCGATGTGACAGACATCGTTTCTGTCGAACGCCCGATTGTTTACTCAGGTAGTGGAACGGCCCCAGACCCGGATGCTGATCCAGATGCAGCTGCTGATCCGGATGCTGATCCGGATCCAGATCCTAATGCCTAAACGGTGATCGCGACAGGCATAGCGCCAACCAATTATCTTTTGAACGAACACGACTTCAGATACCGGCACGATCCGGTCTACAAATAGGAGAGTTAAAATGAGCTTGTATGGTGCGTTATTTTCCGGTGTTTCCGGGCTCACGGCTCAATCGAGCGCCATGGGCGCGATCTCCGATAACATCACGAACGTGAGTACGATCGGTTACAAAGGCACAACGGTCAATTTCCAGACTCTGGTGACCAAGCAGGCCTCATCAACCTTCTATTCCGCCGGTGGTGTTCAAGCCAAACCGCGCCAGCAAACCGATGTGCAGGGCTTGTTGCAGGCTTCAACCTCACAAACCGACGTCGCGATTTCTGGTGGTGGTTTTTTTGTGGTGAACCAAGCCAGCACCCCCGGGGTGTCGGATGCATACCTGTTCACTCGTGCGGGATCGTTCATCCAAGATGATGCAGGCTACCTGCGCAACTCCCAGGGCTATTATCTGCAAGGTTGGCCAACGGATGCTTCGGGCACCGTGGTCCCCGCAAACAGCGGATTAACGATCTCCAACCAGAACATCATCTCCACCGATTATGTTCAATCGATCAACCTCTCAAGCGTTGGCGGCACTGCGGCAGCAACCTCGACCGTCG
>JAESUA010000202.1 GCA_016763255.1 Magnetovibrio sp.
GGGAGGTTCCTTCTGCAACCATTTTTTCAAGGCTTTTATTGGTCGCGGCGATGATACGAATGTTGGTCTTTCGGTCCTTGGTCGAGCCGATCGGCCGCACGACCTTATCTTCCAGTGCAGTCAAAATTTTAACTTGAACAGAGAGGGGGAGGTCACCTATTTCATCGAGAAACAAGGTCCCCGTGGACGCGGCGACAAAGAGCCCATCCTTATCGCTATCGGCACCGGTGAACGCCCCCTTGACGTGGCCAAACAGCTCGCTTTCAACGAGGTTTTCTGGGATTGCTCCGCAGTTGATGGCAACAAACGGTTTTTCCGCTCGGCTACTGGCCGAATGGATCAGCCGCGCCGTAACCCCCTTACCGGTGCCGGACTGACCCAAAATCAGAACCGTGAGATCGGTATTGCTGACCTTTGAAATCAACTGCTGTGTGCGTTGGCTGGCTTCGGTATCGGGGTACCAATAGCCCTTATCACCCTGCTGCACCATTTTCTTGAGCAGGGTGTTTTCTCTTTGCAAGCGATCAAGGTCATGGATTTGCCGTACCCTGCGCACCAGATCGGGCACACGAACCGGTTTAATGAGATAATCGGAGGCGCCCGTTTTCAAAGCCGTCACGGCGGTCTTAACCGAAGCATAGGCCGTCATCAATAGAAACGGTGTGGCATCGCCACCTTCACGCACCCGCCTGATGATCTCGATACCATCGATGTCGGGAAGACGCAGGTCGGTTACCACGACATCGAAGTCACCCTCAGCCAGTTGCTCGAGGGCTTCCGCTCCTGTACCAACGCCTACGACATCGATATCTTCCTTGGCGCACTGTTCCTCCAAGACCTGACGAAACGCCCGTTCATCCTCAACAATCAACACTCTCATTTTATATTATCTCCAGCTTGTCGAGGCTCTAATACCGTTTGCAACCGGATCGAGACCGTGGTCCCCTTGCCAACCGAACTGCTAATGGTTATTTGGCCATTGTGCTCATCAACGATTTGTTTACAGACCGAAAGCCCCAACCCCGTTCCCTTTCCTTTTGCCTTGGTGGTGAAAAAAGGTTCAAAAACATGATCAAGTTGCTCTGCGTTCATTCCACTTCCGTTGTCCGAAATCGCCAACATAATCTCCGAGTTGATATGATGTGTCGTAACGACAATCTCGCCCTCATCGGGCTGGACCGCGTCTGCGGCGTTCACAAGTAAATTGATGAGCACCTGAACCAGATGATCGCCAACCGCCAACACCGGTGGGATTTCCGCACTCAGGTCCGTTTTGATCGCAAGGTGCTTAAAACGTCGGTCAAACCGCATCAGTTTGATGGTATTTTCAATGACCTCGTTGAGGCTTGTCAGCTCTCGTTCATACTCTCCGGAATGGGTGAATTCTCTGATTTCCCGAACCACTCCGCTGAGCCGTTCAATCTGCTCGTTGGCCATGCTCAGGGCCTCAATTGCTTCATCAATTTCATCGTCCTTCGGGTCCTCCAGCAGCGTTTCGATCGCCTTGCTGTTGAGGGCCAATAGGGCCTGGATCGGGTTTCCGATCTCGTGCGCCAATCCCGCGGCGAATGACCCGATGGTGAATACTTTTTCCTGCTGGAACAGTCTCCTGCGGAACTCACCAATCTCGCGCTCGCGATCTTCAAGCGACACGGCCATGGTGTTGATGGAATGAAGCAGCATTCCAATTTCATCGGTTCGGTTTGTTTGAATGGACCCACCGTAATTACCCAGTGAAATATCCTTTGCCCGACGCTCCAGCTGCTTGACCGAACGCAGCAGCTGGACCAGAAAAAGGCCAACGACGATCATGACAATGCCGATACCAATGATGACGATGATCAACAAAATCCAGGCAAATAGGTCGCTTTTCTCACCGTAATTGACAACTTGTTTCGCCCGCTCGGTTCGGATATTGCCGACCGCAACGCGCAGGTCTGTGTTGAATGTGTTGACCTTGCGCTTGACCGTCTTAACGAACCGTCCTAACTGCTCGTCATTGGTGCCTGCATCGAGCAAATTTTGGAGCCTATCGAACGAATGCGCAAAAGACGCATCCGAACCATCGGGCTTGGGCAGATAAGCCTTCTCGAGAACGCTTAAGTCTTTGAGCCGCGTTTGCCAAAGACTAACCCGCAAAAAGACCATCCCCCGGGTCGGAATTGACAGCTCATATGCCATTTCAGAGCTGATCGCGATCCCGCGCAAAAGATTGCGCTCTTGATCATCAAATTTGGCAACGATCAAAAAGTCCTCCTTGAGGACATTCTTAAAATATACGGCGACGGCGACTTCGAATAGCGTCACAAACAAAACAAACACCAAGAGCATCCCGGCCTTGAAATAAAGGCCGCGTTTGCCCCCCCACCTTAAACCACTTGGGGGTTCGTCGATTTTATCTGAACGTTGCACCATCAAATCAATCAAGCCCCGGCATTTAGTTTCCCATTTTTGGGAATTTTGCGATTATATCGTTCGCATTCCACGCTCTCGCACCTTTTATACGATCCAGCACGAAACCCTCGGAATCAATGATAAGTGTTTGAGGTAATTCACCTACCCCCAACACATCTCGCGTCATACGACCTTCAATGTCGATGTGTTGTGCAAAAACAATGCCTCTTTCGCGTAAATATTCTTTTACTGGAAAAGAAGCCTTGTCGATCGACACGCCGAGCACGGCATAGGTGGCCGGATCGAGAGCATCACTCAAGGCCTGAAGGGCCGGCATTTCCGCCCGGCAAGGCGCACACCACGTCGCCCAAACATTGAGTATGACGATTTTACCGCGCCACTGCGAAAGCCGGTCGGAGCCCCCTTCAAGGCGCATCAGTTCGATCTCGGAAATGTCTTGGCGCGGCGCGGCAGCATCACACGCACTCAAGCCTATCAACACCGCCCCGAAAATTGCAAGACGGACAAAAGGCCTCACTTTACCCCCTCTGGGCGTTTGTCGCCGCTGTCGGGTGGAGGTGCTGGGCGGTCTTCTTTCTCGCGTATTTTCAAGGCTTCGCGCCACTCCCATTGCGCTGACATTGCCTTGCGGCGGAACGGATCGTCATCCTTGGCCAGGTGCACGTAAGTCTGGATCGCTCCCAGCGCGCCTTCAAGGTCACCCATTTGCTCCAAAGCCACCGCCAGGCCATAATAAGCATTGAGCTGAGTGCTCCGCATGGACATGGCTTTATCGAAAGCCTGCGCAGCTTTTTGCGGTTTCCCCTGCCCCAAATATGCAAAGCCGATGTTGACCTGAACCTCCGGGACATGGGGCCTGATGCGCCGCGTCAGCTCCAGCATTTCCAGGGCTTCGGCGTATTTATTCACCGCTAAAAGCTTGGCCGCCGCCTGGAAATGCTCACCGAACGCATCTAGCGGCTGCACTTTTTTGGGTGCAGCCTCCACGACCTTTTTTGTCGGCTCACTCCAAACGGGCTCCCGTGTTGGGGCGGGTGGGTTTAAAAAGCGATCCACCGCAAGTCCGCCACCGATGGTGCCGAGCACAACGATAATGCTTGCAACAACCACCCTACTGCGACGTTTTCTGACCATCACACGACCCCCTGGTGGGCCGCTTGCGACAGAAACGGCACCCTGAAAAAGGTCATGAAAGCGACCACAAAAATCACGATCACCAAACCAGCGCCAACCACCGGTGTGGGTCGCTTGGTGATCCTAAGATGCAGATAAAACGCAACCGTTACCCAAGTGAGGAATGACCAAGTCTCCAGCGGGTCCCAATCCCAATAGCGGCCCCAGGCATCTTGCGCCCAGATCGCCCCGGCAATCAGCATCAAGGTGTCGAATAAAAATCCGACCAAGACGAAGCGAAAAGCCAATTCATCGAGCGCCTTGTCCCCAGGCATGGCAGCAAAGCGCAGCACCGCATCATCACCCTTGCCCATTGCACGGGCCAGGCTGCGCATCAACACCACCAGCCCCAGTCCCGCAGCAACGATGATGCAGCCGATAAACACCTTGCCGAGCAAAACGTGAATGGGCAGCCAGATGGTGTTGTAGGTGATCGGCAACAGGCTGTCGCGGGCCGGTACGAACAGCCCCCAGGCGACCAAAATCAACAAAACCGGCAGGACCGCCGCCAGCATGGGGCGGACCCGTTTAAAGAACAAACCGGCAAGCAACAGGGCAAAATGATACCCCCACACGCTGCTGGCCAGGGTTTCGTGAAGATCGACGTAAGGCCCATGGTCCAGGCGTTGCCAGCGCAGCACAATATAGACGCTGTTGGCGGCGACGGCCGTTGCCAGCAGCAATAACGTAGCCCCGTAACCCTCACGGCGGCGCGCCGCCTCCACCAAAGCAAGGATCGCCGCGCCAAGATACAGCGCGGCCGCCAACACCAACCAAAAACTCTCATCCGGCATGGGAGGCCTCCTGATCCTTGGCTTGCGAGTCCTGAGACGCTTGAGGGTCCCAAGGTGTGGCACGCAACTTTGAGATCACGTGCCAAGCCAGTCCGAACACCGCCATCGCCGCGGCGGCCAACATCCAGGCCGTCGCCGGATCATAGTAAATTTTATAGCCCATCCAGGTTCTCAC
>JAESUA010000203.1 GCA_016763255.1 Magnetovibrio sp.
ATGCTGACATGGCGGGGGAAACGGGGTTTGTATGAGCGTAGATAACCTAACAGACAGCATTTCGGCGCACCCCTTTTTCGCGGGGGTATCTGCCGACGCACTCGATCTGATTTCGAGCGCGGCTATCGTCATGAGCTACAAGCTGGGTGAAATGATCCTGCGCATGGGCGATCATGGCGATGGATTTTATGTCATCGAACTGGGCAAGGTCCGCATTGTCGATGACAGCGCAGATGGCAAGCCGATCACTTTGGCCTTGCTCAAAAAAGGCGGCAGCTTTGGCGAACGCTCGCTTTTGCATGATATCCAGGTTTCCGCCACGGTGCGTGCGGCCTCCAATGTGGTCGTTACCCGAATTGACGCCGAAGCATTTAAGTCCATCCTTGCACAACATCCCGAGCTGCGCGCGCAGCTTGAAGCGTCAGCCGAAAAGCAAGATGAGTTCAATTTTCTCAAAACCCAAAACCTACTGGCCTCGCTAAAGCCCAAGGAAGTTCAAGCCTTGGTCGCTGTGGTCAGGCGGCGCGCCCTCGCCGATGGCGAAACATTGTTTCAAGAAGGCGACCCGGGAAACCGTCTGTATATGGTCAAATCCGGTGCCCTTAAAATCGTTAAGGGCAGCGCTGGGGGCAAGGTTCTTGGTTTTAAGAAAGAGGGCGAGGCCCTTGGCGAGATGGCGCTGGTGTTTAATGAACCGCGCTCCGCAGGTGCGATTGCTGATGGCGAGACGGTGGTTCTCTCGTTAAGCCGCGATGATTTCGAAGCCGTCATTGGCAGTGGCAATAGAATCCAAGAAATGTTGGCCGATCAGGCCAGTCGGCACCTGAAACAGCAGAAAACATTGATTTCAGATGCCTTCAAACCCCGCAAGCGCACGTCGCCGATCCCCCAGCACCGTTCTCAAATTCGCCAATCTGATATGAAGTTTGGCCACTGGCTGTTGCCGATGATGGTGCCTGTGGCGACGACCGATGAACCGGTGCTTTGCGGTGTGGCGTGCTTGGCGATGGCCGGGGCCTTTTACAAGCAGCCGATCCAATTGGATTTGCTGGAAGAACGCCAATTGGAACATGGCCTGCCGGATGATTTACATTCCCTCAGCCGCAAGGCCGAGGGGGCGGGTTATATGACGCGCCTGATGAAGATCAAAGGTGACATCTTGCCCGCGATCCAATTACCGGCTGTGGTGCAGCTGGTGGATGGTACCTTGGCGACGGTGTTTGAAATCACCAAAACCACGGTTTCGCTCATCAACCCCATGGTTGGGTATCAACAAATCACCCGCAAAGAATTCGCAAATGAATGGGATGGCAACATTCTTTCGATCACCTATTCACCTGATTTCGGCGCGGTCGGCCAAGACGTTACCAAGCTTTATAAGCAATTTTTCCCTCTTCTGAAGCCTTATTGGCCGCTGGTCACTCGTCTGGTGGCGGTGGTTGTTTTGCTCAATCTGATGGGCTTGATGCCACCGTTTTTCACCAAGATCTTGATCGATGATGTGCTGGTGGTCGGTGATTGGGACCTTTTGTACGTGATGTTGGGGGCCATTTTGGTGGCGTCGTTGTTGGCGATGGTCACCGGGACCGTACAGCAATTTCTGACCCTGCATTTGATGCGACGACTTTCGAATTCGTTGTTTGTGCGTTTCTTCGGTCATGTGATGGCGCTGCCGATCACGACCTTGAAAAAATGGGACACGGGGGCGATCACCGCACGTTTCGAAGAAAACGAAAAAGTTCTGGAAACGACGTCCAACGGCGGCATGACGGTGTTGATGAACTCCATCAACATCATCATTTATACGCCGATCCTGTTCATCATGGAGCCACGTTTGGCGGCGTTGGTGATGTTCTTTTCATTGTGCATGGCGGTGGTCACGGTGATGTGTGCGCCAAAGCTACGGCGCTTCGAGAGGCGTTCATTCGACATTGGCGCCAAGCGTGAATCTCATGTCATCGAAGTCGTCAAAGGCATCGGCACCATTAAAGCGTTGGCGCAGGAAAAAGATTTTTCGCGCAAAGGCATGGATCTGTTCAGGGCCGAACAGCAGATCGAGTATGAAAGTGAGATGTTCGACAACAAGATGGAATTGGCGATCGAGTTTTTCGATCAGGCCGCCGATATCTTGGTGCTGGGCATTGGGGCGTACTTTGTCCTGGAAGGCTCGCTGTCGGCCGGTATGTTGATCGCCTTTACGGGCATTGCCAATCAGGTCACCGATCCGGTTGAAGAATTGGCCGATTTTTATGATGAGTATCTTGAGCTCAAAATTGCCCTGGAACGCTTGAACGATATCCTCTGCGCCGAGCGCGAGCCGCTCAACAGTGAGGTGATCTGCCCTGATTTGAAAGGCCACATCCGGTTCGAGAATGTGAGCTTTAAATACACGGACGATGGCCCGTGGATTTTGAAAGATATTGATCTTGATATTAAGGCCGGCCAAAAGGTTGCATTTGTCGGGCGTAGTGGGTCTGGCAAGTCGACCTTGGCGCGCACCGTCAACCGTTTGTTGGTGCCGACGCAAGGCAATATATACATTGATGACATTGACATTTCACGTGTGGATGTGACGACCTTGCGGCAAAAAATTGGCGTTGTCGAACAGTCGCCCTTTATCTTCAGCGGCACCATCCGCGATAACATTTCAATCGTCGATCCGTCCTTGGAGTTAGAGGCCGTCGTTTCAGCCGCGACCTTGGCCGGTGTCCACGAATTCGTCGATCATTTCCCCATGCGCTACGACACCCGCATCGGTGAAGGGGGGCGTAGTTTATCCGGTGGTCAGAGCCAACGCTTGATCATCGCCCGTGCCCTGGCGGCCGACCCAAATATCTTGATCCTGGATGAGGCAACGTCTGCCTTGGATACGCAAAGCGAACGCATCATTCAAAAAAACCTGGATAAAATCATGCAGGGGCGGACCTCATTGGTGATCGCACATCGCCTTTCAACCATTCGCAATGCCGACGTGATTGTTGTGCTTGATGAAGGGCGGATTGCGGAGCAGGGCTCGCACGACGAATTGATGAAGAAAAAAGGCCTTTACCATTATCTCGCAACACGCAGTTCTGCCAAACCGGATGCGTAATGACGCAGACTCCTACGGGCTTGGCACGCCGAGAGTGAAAGCGAAAGTGACATGACCAAAAACGAGCAAAACGAGCAAGAACAAGACGGCCAAGTCGATTTTGGGACCGACCAGATGCAGTCTCTGGATCGCCATGCAGAACGTAACCGCAGCGATGACGACCACTCGGATGTGATCGAGGCGGTGCCGACAATTTTGATGCGTGGCGCGATGTACAGTTTTATCGCCATCACGGTGATTGCGTTAGCCATTTCAATCTTCACCAAGGTTCATGTCAAGGTTATGGCCAAGGGGGCGATCGTTCCCGAAGGCCGCAATGTGTCGGTGGAATCACGCGAACAGGGTATCGCTTTGAAGGTGCATGTTGCCGAAGGTGATTACATCAAAAAGGGCGATCCGATCCTCACCCTACAGCGCAGCCAATCACATATTGATCTCGAGGCCCTCAGCCAACGTGTGAAGTTGGAACAAAACAAATTTGACCAATTGAGCAAGGCACGTGAGGTTTCGCGTCAGGTGATAAAGAACCCGCAGATTGTTTTGCAACGTCCATCATCCGAGTTTATCGATTCCGGAGCCGCGCTGGTTTATGTCAATGCCCTGCGCAAAGCCTTGAAAGATGTCAAACAGGCTGAATCCTACTTAAAGCGCTTTATGGATGAAGAACGCGGTATTTCCTTATCTCAAATCTCGCTCAGCAGGGAGACCCTTGGCCAGCACCGACGCAAAGTGGAGACCGGCAATGATGTATTGGTAACCCGGCGCAAAACCCTAGAGCGCAGACGTGCTGATCTCAAGCAAATTGAAATTCTCGAAGCCAAGCGCATTGTTCCACGCTCGCAATTGAACACCGCCCAAAATTCTGTCAACGCGGCCATCGGTCAGGTCAATCAGCAGCAACAAGAAATTGCCCAAAGCAGATTATCGATTTCCAGCACGCGCCTCAGCATCGCCAACCTACAGGCCAACCTGATCAAAAAGGACAAAGAAATCAATTTGGCGGTTGAGCAAGCGCAATCGGCTGCCGATCAAGCGATCACCGAATTGGGGTCGGCCATCACCACCTTTACCAATACCATCAACGCCACCCAGGCCAATATTTTTGGACTCAATTCCAAATACAAATTGCAGCAAGTTCAAATTGGTAATCTCAAAATTGTCAGTCCGGTGGATGGCTTGATCACCGCGTTGGGGGTTAACAGCGCAGGTCGCATGGTGGGGCGCGGCAATTCGATCGCCACCATTGTGCCGGATACGGAAAATCGGATTGTGGTGGCCATCGTGCAAAACAAAGACACGGCATTCGTGACCAAGGGCCTGCCTGCGCGGATCAAGGTCGACGCGTATCCCTATCGCAAATTCGGCACCATCGATGCTGAGGTGATAAGCCTTTATCCGATTCCCAACAAAGCGGAATTTGCGGTGCGCTTGTCGTTGAAAAAATCGACCATTACGGTGCGTGGCCAAGAAATGGCTTTGAAACCGGGGATGTCAGTCGAAGTAGATTTGTTGACCGAAAAACGCAGATTGATCGAAATCTTTCTGAGCAAGATGAATTAGTCGCGCTGCTCAGGGAAAGAAGGGTTCATTTATGGCAATGTCACTGGCCAGACAACTCACCGAATTGACGGCATTTGCGCAACTGAGTGCAGATGACGTTGAGGCTATTGCCGCGCTGGGCAAGATGGTGCGGCTCTCGCCTTCAGACGTTCTTTGTGATCAAGGCCATGCCCCAGATGGTTTGTATCTGGTGTTGTCCGGGTCACTGGCGTTGGTGCGTGAACCCAATTCGAAAAACCCTATAACCGTTGATGTGCTTCATGATGGGGCCTTCTTCGCGGCAAAGTCTCTGTTTGAAGTGTCGGCCTTGCCGTATCGCGTCTAGGCCCAAGCCGATGAGGTGGTGTGTAAGCTCATCGTGCGCGAAGAGTTCCTTGCGTTCTTGGAGCAGAACAAAACTCTGGCGCGTAAAATCGTTCACTCCCGACGTTTATCATCTTTGGTCGCATTCTTGGAGACGTGCCCATCATTGGTGGGGGTGCCACGCGAAGCATTGCAAGGTTTCGCCCGTCATGTCACCACCAAGACGGTGTCTGCCGGCGAACGCCTG
Source organism: Magnetovibrio sp. (assembly GCA_016763255.1). Classification (GTDB taxonomy): domain Bacteria; phylum Pseudomonadota; class Alphaproteobacteria; order Rhodospirillales; family Magnetovibrionaceae; genus Magnetovibrio. The sequence goes on from JAESUA010000203.1 coordinate 5,202, forward strand.
ATCAAGCAGGGAGAACGCGAAGACCATCTTTATATCGTGCGCCATGGTAAATTTGTCGTCACCCGTGATGAGGCCGTCAGTGCCCGCATCACTGTTTTGGGGCGTGGCGACGTGATTGGCGAAATAGCGGTTTTGTCGGGGGCCGTGCGTAACGCCAATGTCGATGCCGAAGAAGATGGAGAGGTGTTTGAATTCCCTGGCCAAGTGCTGCGCGATGCGGTCCATGCCCACGAAAGTTTACAAACAAACCTTGATCAATTGATGAAGGTGCGTGTCGATGAATTGGATGAGCGCGAAGAAAAACGCAAACGCCGGGCATCTGAATTCGAACGCAAAGAAGCCGAACGTCAAAAACGTATTGCCGATAGTCAAGCCCGCAAGGACGCCGAAGAGGCGGAGTTGGTGCAAACCGATACCTTCTGGCAGTCGCTACGTAAACGCGTATTCAAGCCAAAAAAACCGGCTATTCGCCAACACTCTCAGATGGATTGTTCGGCCGCGTGTTTGTGTACGGTGTGTGAGACATACGGCAAAACCATCTCCATCAACGTGGCGCGTGTAGTTGCGCGGGTGCGTCAAGATGGCGCATCGATGTCCAATATCGTGCGCGCGTCAAAAGAATTTGGCTTTGTCGCGGAATCGTTTGTCAGCACCATCGAGCAGCTGCGAGAACGGAAATTACCGGCCATTGCCAACTGGAAGGGCTATCACTGGGTTGTTGTTCATGAGGTCACTGAAGACAGCGTGATTGTGGCCGACCCGGCCAAGGGCCTGGTGACCCAGACCATCGAAGAGTTCGAAGAAGGCTGGTCTCGCTACACCATCTTTTTGACGCCGACGCAAAAATTCGAGGAGTTAGAGGAAAGCAAACCGTCGTTGATGAGCTTTTGGCATTTCTTCGAGCCCTATAAACGGGTCATCGGGGAAATTTTTATTGCCGCCTTCTTCCTGCAAATCCTCGGCGTAGCGGTTCCTTTGTTTACCAAGTTTGTGGTCGATGATGTGATCCTCAGGGGTGATACGCAGTGGTTGCTGTCGGCCTTGTTGGTGATGGGCGGCATTGCCATTACCAGCATGTTCTTGGAATATATCCGCGATACGATGATTTTGAGGTTGTCGATCCGCTGTAACCTCAACATGTTGCATGCAGTCTATGATCGCATGTTGCGCCTGCCGATAGAATTTTTTGAAAACCGACGCACCGGTGACATCACCAACCGTTTGGAACAGCACGAAGAAATCGCCGACTTCATCACCGAAGACGGCCTAGAAACCTTCCTCAGTTTGATGACGGCGGTCGTTTATTTGTGCTTTATGTTCTATTTCAATGCTTGGTTGACCCTTGCCGCGATTGGTTTTTTGAGCTTCAACTTCTTTACCATCCGCTACATTTCACCGCGCATTCGTCAGGTGAGCAAAGAATCCTTCGTCAAAGAAGCGGAACAAGAAAGCCACCTGATTGAATCCATTCAAGGCGCGCAAACCCTGAAAACCATTGGTGCCGATTTTAGGGCCCGGTGGAAATATGAAAACAATTTTGCCGGAATTGCCAACTTAGAATTTAGGACCGCAAAACTGTCGCAGATTGCCGGTCTCATTGGCGGCACCTTGGACAGCTTCGGTGACATCGCGATCTTGTTCCTTGGAGGTGCTTATGTGATCTGGGGGGAAATGTCGGTCGGTGAATTGATCGCCTTCACCGTGTTTGCCAACGGTGTGCAGGGCCCGATCATGGCGGTGATCGGCAAGTGGGACGAACTGCAAGAAGTTTATGTGGCAATCGAACGGCTCAATGACGTGTTGGAAAAAGAACCTGAATTTGAGCACGAAGCCAGCGATCAAGCCGATAAGGTTGCGCTACCGGGATTACGCGGCGATGTTGAATTTCGTAACGTGGCGTTTCGCTATGAACCAGATGATCCATCCAACGTTCTGCAAAATATCAACCTGACAATCGAAGCCGGTCAAAATGTCGCCTTTGTCGGGGCCAGCGGTTGCGGCAAGTCGACGTTGATTAAGTTGCTCTATGGCTTTTACATGCCCAGTGAAGGTGAAATTCACGTCGATGGCTTCGACATAAAGGATCTATGGCTGCCGTCGTTGCGCCAAACCATAGCCAGGGTGCCGCAAAAAAGCATGATCTTTAAGGGCACCGTGCGAGACAACATCGCCATGGCCTACCCAGAAGCGACCCTGGATGATGTGCGCGAAGCCGCGACCATGGCCGGGGCGGATGAGTTTATCGCTAAGCTTCCGGCGGGCTATGAATCCCAACTGGAAGAGCAGGGCTCGAACCTCAGCGGTGGTCAGTGCCAGCGCCTGGCCATTGCGCGCGCCTTGCTGCAACCGGCATCAATGCTGGTGTTGGACGAGGCCACCTCGGCCCTGGACAATGAATCCGAACGGGTGGTGATGGAAAACATCAAGACTCATTATTCTGATAAAACCGTGTTCATCATCGCCCACCGCCTGTCGACCATCCGCCATGCCGATGTGATCGTGGTGCTCAACAACGGCCTGATCGTGGAAACCGGCAACCATGATGAATTGATGGCGCTCAACGGGTTTTATTATCAACTCGCTGCCAGCCAAAAATCGGTGAGCTGATATCTCTTATTAAGTCTGTGTTATCAACAAAGAAAGGGGAGAGCCAAAGCTCTCCCCTTTCTTAAAACTTGGATATTGGACTTAACCAGCGCGGCGGCGGTACGAAGACGCCAGGCGGCTGTGATATGCGGCCTTACGCAGGTAGAACGAACGACGCGAACGACGACGTGATGAGGCGGCACGCTGGCG
>JAESUA010000204.1 GCA_016763255.1 Magnetovibrio sp.
AAGTGTAATCGAAAGCGAGTTGTTCGGTCACGAAGCCGGGGCCTTTACCGGCGCTCATAAACAACGTATCGGCAAGCTTGAATACGCCGCCGGGGGAACCCTGTTTTTAGACGAAATCGAAAGCATGAGCGCCAGCGTGCAGGTGCGTCTGCTGCGGGTGTTGCAAGAACGCACCTTGGAGCGGGTGGGTAGCAACGAACAGGTACCGGTCGACATCCGCGTGATCGCGGCATCCAAAATCGATCTGCGCGAAGCTGCCAGCACGGGAAGCTTTCGTGAAGATCTTTTGTATCGCCTGCAGGTGGCCCAAGTGAGTTTACCGCCCTTGCGTGACCGGCTCGATGATGTGCCCTTGTTGTTTAGTCATTTTCTCAATCAGGCTGGCGCACGTTACCGCCGACCCATTCCCCAAGTCGAAGCCGACAAAGTTCGCCAATTGTTGAGCCTCAACTGGCCCGGTAATGTCCGTGAACTGCGCAATGCGGCGGAACGTTTTGTATTGGGATTGGCCGACCCTCACGGCGTTGAGACCTTGTTAAGCGAAAACCAAAATCATAGCCTGGGCGAACGGTTGGCACTTTTTGAACGTGCCACCATCGCCGGGGCCTTGCGTGAACACGATGGCCGCGTCGGGGCAACCGCAACGACGTTGGGCTTGCCCCGCAAAACGCTTTATTTGCGCATGCAAAAATATGGTCTCGAACGCGAAGACTTCGCGTGACGAATTTGACCCAACAAGCCCCAGCCATTGGGTCAGTATTGACCCAGGATATCGTTTGTATTTTGCTCACTTTTCAATGACATCAAACCTTTAACAAGATTGGCACGGTGGTTGCGTTTAAGCGATCACACAATGGGATGTCGCCAAGGCATCTCACCAATCTGGGAAATTTGATTATGAATAGATTTATGCGTTTGGGGGCGGCAGCCGCGATTGCCATGTCGGTTGCCTCGGGTGGTGCATGGGCGGCCGAAGGCACGTTGACCATCGTCACGTCATTCCCCAAAGACCTCACATCGGTGTTTAAGTCGGCCTTTGAAAAAGAGAACCCCGGCCTGACGCTTGAAGTGCTTAACAAAAAAACCTCAGCGGGCATCAAGTACCTGCAAGAAACCTCAAACAACAACTCGTCCGATTTGTTTTGGGCTTCTGCACCCGATGCGTTTGAAGTTCTCAAGGGCGACAGCCTGCTGACCAAGTATGTACCCAAGTCCAAGGGCATCCCCGACAAGGTCGGCGCATTCCCGATCAACGATCCGGATGGCTACTATATGGGTTTTGCCGCTTCGGGTTACGGCATCATGTGGAACACCCGTTACATCAAAGCCAAAAAATTACCAATTCCCAAAAACTGGGCCGACCTGAAAGACCCAGCCTATCATGGCCATGTGGGTATGAGCGCGCCGTCGCGTTCCGGCACCACGCACCTGACCGTTGAAACCCTAATCCAAGGCATGGGCTGGGATGCCGGTTGGGCCGAATGGAAACAAATTGCAGGCAACTTCAAAACCGTAACCGAACGCAGCTTCGGTGTCCCCGATGGTGTCAACAGTGGCCAGTTCGGCTATGGCATCGTGATCGATTTTTTCGGTCTGTCTTCCATGGGATCGGGCTTTCCGGTTGATTTCATCTATCCCGAAGTCACCACCTTGGTTCCGGCCAACATCGGCATCGTGAAGGGTGCACCCAACCAACCGGCAGCTGAAGAATTCATCGAATTTTTGCTCTCTCCGGCCGGACAGGAATTGTTGTTGGATCCAAAAATTCGCCGCTTGCCGGTGAACCCAAAGACTTATGCCAAAGCCCCTGAAGGTTTTCCAAATCCGTTTAAAGACAAATCCATCGGTGCCGCTGTGAAGTTTGATTTGGCCTTGTCGAAAAACCGTTACAACGTCGTGAATTCCTTGTTCGACGTGATGATCACCTATCGCATGGAAGATTTGCGCGATGCGACCAAGGCCATTCAAGAAGCCGAAGCGGCGATCAAAGGCAAATCCAATCCCGCCGCGGCCAAACTGATTGCCCAAGCCCGTGCATTGGTCGCCAAGATGCCGGTCGACGAAGCCACCGCTGGCCAAAAAGAATTCTCTTCGATCTTTACAAAGAAACGCAAAAAATCGACCGATAAGATTACCGGCCGTCAAGCCGAGGTTGAACAAGCCTGGGATACCATGGTGAAAGCCAACTACAACCAAGCTCAAGAACTCGCCCAAAAAGCAAAATCGATGCTCTAAAGCATACTCCCTGGGGAAGCCGTCATTTGTAGAAGGACGGCTTCCCTTTCCCTTTCTATTTGCTCAACCGCTCCGGGGCCTGATATGTCATTCAAACTTTCATCCGTTCAGCGCGGACCTGCCATTGCCGGTATTTTGATTGCGTTGTTCTTGTTTTTATTCCTGGCGGTTCCCGTCGCCAAGGTCATCTTTGTGGCCTTTCAAGATCCCGCTACGGGTGATGCGACGATCATTAATTTTGTCGATTTTTTCCGCACATCGTTGTTTCGAGAATCATTTTTCAATTCGTTTTATGTCGCTACCGTTTCGGTTGTGATGGCCTCGATTATTGCCATGCCGCTGGCCTATTTCACCACCCGGTTTAATTTTGGCGGCACGGTATTGATCCAAACCTTGGGCATCATTCCATTGATCATGCCGCCCTTTGTCGGCGCGGTGGCGATGCAGCTTTTGTTTGGCTCCAACGGTTCGGTGAACCTATTGTTGGATGAATGGTTCGGCTTTACGTTGCCGTTCATGGAAGGCCTCAATGGGGTGATCTTTGTCGAGAGCATCCATTATTTCCCATTCATCTTGATCAATTTATCCGCCGCCCTTTCCAACATTGACCGGTCCATGGAAGAAGCTGCGCAAAACCTAGGCTCCAGCGGAATGCGCTTGTTTCGCCGTATTGTTTTTCCGCTGGCCATGCCGGGTTATATCGCCGGGGCAGCCTTGGTGTTCATCAAGGTCTTTGACGATTTGGGCACACCATTGCTTTTGAACGTCAACAACATGCTGGCGCCCCAGGCTTATTTGCGCATTTCATCGATCGGCATTTCGGACCCCATGGGGTATGTGATCGCCGTCATCCTGGTTGGCTTTTCGCTACTGTCGTTGTGGGTGTCGTTTCTGGCCTTAAAGGGCAAGGACTACGCAACCGTGCAAAAAGGAGGTGGTGGATTGATGAAGCGCGACCTTCGGCCATGGGAAAAATTTGGTTGCTACGCCGTGGTGGTGTTGATTTTACTGCTCGTTTTATCACCGCACCTTGGCTTGTTGCTGCTGTCGTTCGGCACCATTTGGTCCTATGCGGTATTGCCCGATGCATTCACCTGGGCGCATTACATCACGGTCCTTTCCACCGCCACCCAGTACATGTCGAACACTCTTTTGTATGCCGGATTGGCAGCCTTGTTTGATGTGATTTTGGCCACCGCCATCGCCTATGTGGTGTGGCGCACCGATGTGGTCGGGCGAAAGTGGTTGGATTACGGTGCCACGGCGGCGCTTGCGGTGCCCGGTGTGGTTTTGGGCATCGGATATCTGCGCACCTTCCACAGTTTCAATGTGCCACTGATCGATGAGCCGTTGGCGTCGTGGTGGGTGATCATCGTCATCGCCCTAACCATCCGCCGCTTACCCTATGCCTTAAGGTCATGCGTCGCGGCAATCCAGCAGGTCAGCGTAATGTTAGAAGAGGCCGCCGAAAACCTTGGTGCGACCAAGACACGTACGGTATGGCGGATTGTTATACCGCTGATGTCGGGTGGTATCTTGGCTGGTTTTGTCACCAGCTTTGCCACCGCCGCGGTCGAGTTATCGGCGACCATCATGTTGGTGGCACGTGAATCCGATGCGCCGCTGGCCTATGGCATCTACGAATTTATGCAAAGCGCTGCGGGCCGCGGACCGGGGGCTGCACTGGGCGTTATCGCGGTGCTGTTCGTCGGCGTCGGCACGTACATTTCACACATGATCATCGAGCGTGGCAGAAAAGCCCGCGAACCCAAATCCATTATCGCCGAGGAGACCCTCACATGATGAACACCGCACAAGACACCGCAGGGGTGGTGATTGAAAACCTCAACCTGTCGTTTGGCGACACCCATGTTCTCAAAGGTGTCGATCTGACCATCAAGCAAGGTGAGTTTTTTGCCTTCTTGGGCCCGTCTGGTTCCGGAAAATCAACATTGTTGCGCGCCATCGCCGGGTTCGGCCCAACGCCCAGCGGACGTATTTTGATCCAGGGTAACGACATCGCCGATTTAGCACCGTGGAAACGCGATGTGGGCATGGTGTTTCAAAGTTATGCCCTGTGGCCACACATGACGGTGCGCAAAAACGTCGCGTTTGGTTTGGAAGAACGCAAACTCCCCAAGTCGCAAATTGACGATCGTGTGGACAAAGCCTTGGATATGGTTGGCCTGCTGGATTTGGCGGATCGACGTCCATCACAACTGTCTGGTGGTCAGCAACAACGCATTGCCTTGGCACGCACCATCGTGATCGAACCGAAGGTTTTGCTGCTGGATGAACCACTGTCCAACCTCGACGCCAACCTGCGCGTTCAGATGCGCCGCGACATTCGCGAACTGCAACAAAAGCTGAAACTCACCACCATCTTCGTCACACACGATCAAGAAGAAGCCAACACCACGTCGGATCGCATGGCGGTTTTGGATCAAGGTGTCATCCAGCAGGTCGGCGCACCGATGGACCTGTATGATAATCCCACCAACTTATTTGTTGCTAAATTTCTCGGCACCGCAAATATCATCAAAGGGTCCATCATTCAATCTGCGGATGGATCCCATACATTTCACACCGACAAAGGCCTGGATATCCCATTGCTGCGGGGTAGAGAATTTGGCCGCTCCATCGTTTTTAGACCCCAAAACGTCGAAGTGTGTGCGGTTGGCTCAGATATGGCAAGCTGCCACGCCAAACTTACCGGCCGGGTCCAGCATACCGAATTCCTTGGTTCCATCATCCGCTATGGCGTCGATGTGAACAGCGATCTGGTGCTGGTTGACCACGCCCATAAATTGGGCGAAGCGGTCTTTGGCATCGGCGATAATGTTGATCTCCATATCGACCAAGAAAGCATCCTCATCTTGGCCGCGTAAACACGCTCCAAACAACAAAGCCCCATCCGCGAGGATGGGGCTTTGTGTTTTTCACCCCCTCTTTGAGGAGGCGAAAAGGGGAGGCCTCTAAAACCGGGGAAACAGCCCCCATGATTGATTGAGCGATAACAAGAAATCACTAGGCAGGGGAGGCCTTAAATCTGGCGCCCCCTTTCTCGCAAAACAAACTTTTGGATTTTGCCGGTGGAGGTTTTGGGCAATTCGCCAAACACCACATGCTTGGGTCGTTTAAAACCGGCCATGCGTTCACGGCAAAACTCGATCAACTCGGTCTCGGACAGTTCAGCATTGTCTTTCAGTTCGACGAAGGCACATGGCACCTCGCCCCATTTGTCATCCGGCTTGGCCACCACGGCAGCCGCCGCGACCGCCGGATGGCGATAGATAATGCCTTCAACTTCAACCGAAGAGACATTTTCCCCGCCCGAGATGATCACGTCCTTCAAGCGGTCCTTGATCTGGATATAGCCGTTGTCGTGCCATACGGCTGCGTCACCGGTGCGAAACCATCCATCGACGAACGCTTCATCGGTGGCGTCTTGGTTTTTGTAATAGCCCTTCATCACGGT
>JAESUA010000205.1 GCA_016763255.1 Magnetovibrio sp.
ATCACCCTGTTTTGATTGCCCGTGCATCCTGTCCATATAATGGTCCCAGTCGGCATTGCCTTGGACATTGATCACATCATCACCCGCCCCGCCATAGACACGGACATCATGGCCGATCGCGTTGATGACATCATTCCCGGATCCCCCGTTAACGCGGACATAATCGCCTTGTGCACTAATCGTATCATCGCCATCACCACCATAAATTTCAGCGACACTGCCGTGATGGCGAAAGTTATCCAGATAATTGGAAAATATGTCCCCCGCAGAATCCTCTTTGCCCTTGCCCTTGGCGTGCTTGGACGTATCCGACGCAACGTAAGAATTGTTTTCGACCGCTGATGTCATGTTGTTTCTCCTTGCAGATTCGATAAACAGGAGTCAGTAACCGACCCCACCCCATTGATTGAATATCTACACATGCAACAACCATACCGACGCATTCTCGGTGTACTATCCATACAAATCAATGCTTTAATAGTTTTTGCATAGCCATTATTAGCACTCTAACGGCCCATTAATGCCTACTACTGGTTGTTTTTTGCCGAGTGACACACACTCACCTTTGCGCTTGCTTGCTGGCGGTATGCACCCTATGTTTTCAACACCCAACACGCTGAATAATCACGTGTATTACAAAATAGGTATGTAATAATGGACATCAGTTCCGGTTTTCCTGACTCTGTCGGCAACACCCCGCTCATTCGCCTCAATGCGGCTTCTGAGGCCACCGGGTGCGAAATTCTCGGCAAGGCTGAATTCATGAACCCCGGTGGTTCGGTCAAGGACCGTGCGGCGCTGTTCATCGTGCGCGATGCCGAAGAAAAAGGCCTTTTGAAACCGGGCGGCACCATCGTCGAAGGCACGGCGGGCAACACCGGCATTGGCCTCACCTTGGTCGGCAATGCCTTAGGCTATAAATCGGTGATCATCATTCCCGACACCCAAAGCCAGGAAAAGAAAGACACCTTGCGCCTGTGCGGTGCCGAGTTGATCGAAGTCCCGGCAGTGCCCTATAAAAACCCTGAAAACTATGTGCACGTGTCCGAACGCAAGGCCAAAGAGTTAAACGACATCGACCCCGGCAGCGCCATCTGGGCGCGCCAGTTCGACAACATTGCCAACCGTCGCGCCCACATCGAAGGCACCGCCCAAGAAATTTGGGCCCAGACCGATGGCAAAGTCGATGGCTTCACCTGCTCGGTCGGCACCGGCGGAACCTTGGCGGGTGTATCTCTTGGCTTGAAAGACAAAAACCCCAACATCAAAATTGCCCTGGCCGACCCCATGGGCTCGGCGCTCTTTGGTCATTACAAAAATGGTGAGTTAAAGGCCGAGGGCTCCTCGATCACCGAAGGCATCGGCCAAGGCCGCATCACCGATAACCTGGACGGTGCAATCATTGACGATGCCTACCAGATCAGCGATGAAGAAGCCCTGCCGCTGATCTTCGATTTGCTCAAACACGAAGGCCTCTGCCTGGGCACCTCCAGCGGCATCAACGTTGCCGGTGCCATTCGCATGGCCAAAGAAATGGGCCCGGGGCACACCATCGTCACCGTGCTGGCCGATTTCGGCACCCGCTATCAATCCAAATTGTTCAACGTCGAATTCTTGAAATCCAAAGGTCTGCCATACCCTGAATGGATGGCCTAAAGACCTGATCCTAAACACTGGCGTAGTATATCGTAACTTGCTAATGTGCGCTAAAATCAAACCGAACAGGTGAAGGCAGGTTCCATGAAATTCAAAAACCCAGAAGCTTTGGTCAGCGGCGAATGGTTGGAAGCGCACCTTGATGCGCCCGATGTGCGCATCGTTGATGCCACTTATCATCTGCCCCACGATGATCGCGATGCCTATGAAGAATGGACCTATCGCCACATCCCCGGCGCGGTGCATTTTGACATCGAAAAGATCTGCTCATCAGACACGGACCTTCCGCACATGCTGCCAAGCGCGGAAAAGTTCTCGTCGGCGGTGCGCAAACTGGGTCTCGGCGATGGTTCCAAAATCGTCATCTATGACAGCAACGGCGGTTACATGGCGGCGTGCCGCGTATGGTGGATGTTTCGTTTGTTCGGCCACAAAGACGTCTGTGTGCTGGATGGCGGCTTGGTGCGGTGGGGCAAAGAACGCCGTCCCATCGAAACCGATGCCCCCCTGGTTCAAGAGCGCCATTTCACCGCACGCATGAACAATGCCTTGGTCAAAACCAAAAAGCAGATGCTGGATAACCTCGACAGCCACAAGTTCCAGGTCATCGATGCGCGCAACGAAGGCCGTTATAAGGGCATTGATCACGAACCCCGCCCGACGGAACGCATGGGCCACATCCCCGGTTCGCTCAACGTGCCGTTCACCTTCATCACACCACCGTCCAAGGACTTCACGTTCCGCACCGGTGATGACATCTGCGAATTGCTCAACGGCGTCGGCGTGGACCTGAACAAACCCGCTACGGTGACCTGCGGCTCCGGCGTTACCGCCTGTGTGGTGGCTTTTGCTCTGTTCTTGCTGGGCAAGGAAGACGTCGCCATTTATGACGGATCTTGGGCCGAATGGGGCGATGACCCGGCGGCGCCGATCAACGCTTAATCTGTCCATTACCCAAAAAAAAGCCCCGGCCATCAGCCGGGGCTTTTTTTGTAAAATCTAAGAAGGTATCAGCGCAGGCTGCCCAAGTTGGCAGCAAGAGCCGTGCGTACGCGCTTGATTTCTTCCGAAACCTTGTGCGCACGGTCACGATCTTGGGCACAAACTTGATCGAAAGCCACCGAAGCACAGCGTTCTCGCTCTTCCAACAAGGCATCGATGATCGCCTGTTCGATCAACCTGATCACTTCTTCATCATGACCGGAACACGAAATATCGAGAATTTCCTGAACCTTCAGCTTGGTCGCTTCGGCCCGCGCGCGCAGGCTTTTGGGTGCTGGTGACATGACCTCCCCCTTCCCACTCAGTGGTTTAGAATTTGGCTGAGGAACAACTTGGTGCGGTCGTTCTGGGGATTATCGAAGAAATCGTGCGGATTATTTTCTTCGACGATCTGGCTCATATCCATAAAGATCACACGGTTGGCAACCAGCTTAGCAAAGCCCATTTCGTGGGTCACACACAACATGGTCATGCCTTCTTCGGCCAACTCCACCATGACATCCAATACTTCCTTGATCATTTCCGGATCAAGTGCCGAGGTCGGTTCATCGAACAACATGATCTTCGGGCTCATGCACAAGGAGCGCGCAATGGCCACACGTTGCTGCTGACCACCGGAAAGCTGCCCAGGGTACTTTTCGGCCTGTTCGGGGATTTTCACCCGTTCCAGGTAATGCATGGCAACGTCTTTGGCCTCGGACTTGGGCATCTTGCGCACCCAGATGAGCGCCAAGGTGCAGTTTTCCAACACCGTCAGATGGGGGAACAAGTTGAAGTGCTGAAAGCACATGCCGACTTCGCGACGCACTTCATCAATACGCTTGAGGTCTTCGGTCAACTCGATCCCATTGACGATGATTTGCCCCGCCTGATGTTCTTCCAAACGGTTGATGCAGCGGATCATGGTCGATTTACCGGACCCCGAAGGCCCGCAAATCACGATGCGTTCCCCCGCCGCCACATTCAGGTTGATGTCTTTCAAAACATGAAAATCACCGTACCACTTGTTAACGTCCGACAGTTGGACGGCCAGTTCGTTTGAAGTTGCGTTTTCCATAGCCTAATTTTCCTACTGACTTAGCGTTTATGACCGGTGTGCAGCTTACGTTCCAGATTTTGGCTGTATCTCGACATCGAGAAACAGAACACCCAGAAGCACATCGCCACAAAAACATGACCTTCCGTTGCGACAGCCCCCCACGCCGGATCCGTGATCGCGGATTCAACCGTGGCCAAGATGTCGAACAAACCGATGATCAACACCAACGTGGTGTCTTTGAACAACGCAATGAAGGTGTTGACGATGCCTGGAATAACCAGCTTCAAAGCTTGCGGCAAAATGATCAGCCCCATGCTTTTCCAATAGCTCATGCCCATGGCTTGGGCGGCTTCGTATTGGCCCCGCGGAATGGCCTGCAGGCCACCGCGGATCACTTCAGCCATATAAGCCGATTGGAACATGGTGATGCCGATCAAGGCACGCAGCAGCTTGTCGAAATTCATCCCTTCGGGCAGGAACAACGGCAACATCACCGATGACATGAACAGCACCGAAATCAGCGGCACCCCACGCCACAACTCGATAAACGCTATGCAGAAGGTGCGGATCACCGGCATTTCGGAACGTCGCCCCAAGGCCAGGGCAATGCCAATCGGCAAGGCCGCGACGATGCCCACGTAAGCCAGCGTCAGGGTCAAAGATAGGCCGCCCCACTTGTCGGTCGGCACATAAGACAAGCCAAACGATCCGCCCGAAATCAAGAAGAAGCAGATCACAGGAAACGCGGTCAGCGAAAAAATACCCAACTGCATTTTATAACGGAATTTATCGAAAAACTGCGGTCCGAAAGAAAACACCAACAAGGCAAAGCAAATGTCCAAGCGCCAGTATTCTGTGGCCGGATAACTGCCATAGGTGAAGATTGGCAGACGATTGCCGATAAAGGCCCAGCAAGCTCCCCCGGTGAGGCAAGCGTTTCTGTCATTGCCGACAAAGTTGGCCGAAAAAATCGCCCAATCCAGCAACGGCACCAACGCGATGTAGAGTATATAAAACGCCCCAAGGCTCATCAACGTATTGAGCGGCGTAGAAAACAAATTGGCCCGTGCCCAGCCAACAGCACCCGTCGAGGCCGTCGGTGGTGGAAGATCGGGAAGTGGTTTAAAATCTCTCATATTCTATGCTCCCCGTTATCTTTCGACCAAAGACATTTTGGCATTGAACCAGTTTATGAAGGCCGAGATGGTAAGGCTCATGACCAGATAAACCGCCATGGTCATGCCGACGATTTCAACCGCCTGGCCTGACTGATTGAGCGTCGTGCCCATAAACACCCCGACCAAATCGGGATAACCAATGGCCGTCGCCAACGAAGAGTTTTTGGTCAAATTCAAATACTGGCTTGTCAGCGGCGGAATGATCACGCGCATGGCCTGAGGAATAATCACCAAGCGCAAGGTCGGGCCATTGCGCACGCCCAATGCACGGGCCGCTTCGGTTTGGCCATGGCTCACCGCCAAAATGCCTGCACGAACGATTTCCGCGATAAAGGCGGCGGTGTACAAGGACAAAGCCCACCACAAAGCCATCAACTCAGGGATAATGCGCATGCCGCCTTGATAATTAAAGGTCTTCAAGACCGGATAGTCGAAGGACAAGGGCATCCCGGCGGCCACAAAGGCCAGTGACGGCAAGCCAATAACCAGCCCAAGCGCCGTCAAAATCGACGGAAACGGCTGCCCGGTTTCATCTTGGCGCTTATGAGCCCAGCGAATGATGTAGAACGAAACCACGATGGCAATGACAAACGCAGTCGTAACCAGCCCAAATCCGCTCTCGGGAATGGGGCTGGGAAAATAGAGGCCGCGGGCATTGAGAAACACATTGTCCCAGGGAACATAACTTTGTTTTGGTCCCGGCAAAGTGCGCAACAACGAATACCAAAAGAAAATCTGCAGCAAAAGCGGGATATTGCGCAAGGTCTCGACATAAACCGTGGCGATTTTTGCAATCAGCCAGTTTTGAGACAGGCGCGCGATGCCCATGGCAAAGCCCAAAATGGTGGCCAAAATGATGCCCATGACCGAAACCAGCAAGGTATTGAGCAGTCCGACGATAAAGGTATCGAAATATGTGTGGGTCTCATCATAGTCGATGAGCGTCATCAAGATGCCGAAACCTGATGTCGAGTTGAGGAAGGCAAAGCCAGTGGTGACGCCACTTTTAGCCCTGTTCGTCAACGTATTGTCAAAAATAAAGTAGAAAAACCAACCGATAACGAGGATTGCCAGCACCTGAAAAGCGATGGAGCGGAACGTTGGGTCGTTCCAGATAGCCGTTTTAGTTTGGTTGGATGTGCCCTGAGTTTTTATCGGGTCCGCCATAAGCCCGTTTCTCCCGTCCCCTGTACGCTCACATCGAGCGAGGTCGAATTACAACAGGTGAAAACCAAACCGGCCATGCCCCATACACAAAGACAAGGGGGACATGGCCGGATCAGTTTTAAGCTTTAGCGAACGGGTGGTGCGTACTGCAAACCACCCTTGTTCCACAGCGCGTTGAGACCACGCGAAATGGCCAGAGGTGTGTTCGGACCGACGTTGCGTTCGAACATTTCGCCATAATTGCCAACCTGGGTGATGGCATTGAGAGCCCAATCGGCGCTGAGGCCCAATTTCATGCCAGCATCGCCTTCGGTGCCCAGCAAACGTTTGATGCCAGGGTTTTTACCCATGGACATATCTTTGGCGTTTGCCGCCGTCACACCCATTTCTTCTGCATTAACAAGTGCATACAAGGTCCACTTGACGATGTTGAACCAAGCGTCGTCGCCCTGACGGACCACGGGGCCAAGCGGCTCTTTCGAAATCACTTCCGGCATCACCACAGCACTGCTGGGGTCAGCCATTTTGGAGCGGATCGCATAAAGTTGCGATTGATCCGACGTCAAGATGTCGCAACGTGCGGATTCAAAGCCTTCACGGGTTTGATCGGATGTATCAAACACAACGGCGGAATACTTCATGCCGTGGAGACGGAAATAATCAGCGAGGTTGAGCTCGGTGGTGGTACCGGCTTGGATACAAACCGAAGCGCCATCAAGTTCCAAAGCGCTTTTCACACCAAGATTTTTCTGCACCAAGAAACCTTGGCCGTCATAATAGTTCACACCGGCAAAGCTCAGACCCAGCGAGGTGTCGCGGGTGAGAGTCCAGGTGGTGTTGCGCGACAGCATATCGATTTCACCAGATTGCAGCGCGGTGAAGCGTTCTTTCGCAGTCAGCGGAACATAACGGACCATCTTAGCATCGCCAAGCACAGCGGCGGCACGGCGCGACAAACATCAACATCGATGCCGGTCCAGCTGCCTTTATCATCCTGCAAGGAGAAGCCCGGCAGGCCGACACTCACACCACAAGACAACGTGCCGCGTTTTTGAACGTCTTCCAAAGTGCCTGCCGAAGCAGACGAGGCGATCATTGCTGCAGCAACGGCACCCAATACGGTAATAGATTTTTTCACGGTAATTCCTCCGATTTCCCTGTTCAAATTTTTATATCGTCCTCGGCTTGTGCCGATAAACGTTTGAAATTGACCTCTCCGGTTCCCCAACCGTTGCCTATGGCATGAGAGATCATATCGCATCAGATGGTTCAAAGGCGTAACACGATTGTTTCAACCACCTCAAGGGTGAATTGTACCGAAACAATTCATAAGCGCGATTAGCCGTTTGTACTAGGACCACAAAAGCCCCAAGATACCCAGCTCAAAGCTGGCATCAATTTGCAAACTACGGCACACTGTCCTGATCTATATGAGGTTTGCATTTGCTCACTGCGAGCAAAAAGTCATCAGCACACGTAAAAGAGGCTAACTTTAGTATGACGAATAACACCGTGGACAAGCCGAACAGGTCAAAAATCAGTCAACACGGCGACACGCGCCTCACAACCAAAGGCCGCGATCCCGAAGCCAATTTCGGCATCGTTAACCCGCCGGTGTACCATGCCTCTACGGTTACTTTTCCCACCGTTCAAGCCCTACATGATGCTGAAAAGCACCGCTTTGATCGGGTCTATTATGGCCGCTACGGCACGCCGACGACCTTTGCTTTCGAAGAGGCCGTCGCCGACCTGGAAGGTGCCACACATTGCGTCTCTGTGCCGTCGGGTATGGCGGCTATCGCGGTGGCGCTGAGCGCAACGCTGCATGCCGGCGACCATGTCTTGGTCACCGACAGCGCCTATTTCCCAACCGTGAAATTTTGCAATGCATTCTTGAAAAAATTTGGTGTCGAGGTCAGCTATTACCCCCCCCTGGCCAGTGCGAAAGACCTAAAAGCCTTAATCCGCCCCAACACCAAAGTGGTCTTTAGCGAAGCCCCCGGCTCAATCACCTTTGAAGTACAAGACATCGCCATGATCGTCGACGTCGCGCATCAAGCCGGGGCACTCGTAGTGATGGATAACACTTGGTCGGCGGGCTATCATTTCAAACCGTTCGACCACGGCGTTGACATATCATTGCAAGCCGCAACCAAGTACATCGTCGGCCATTCCGATGCCATGCTAGGCACCCTGACGATGAATGATCGCGACCTTTTTGAACACGTTAAAATCACCCAAGTGGGCATGGGCTATTCCACCGCACCTGACGATGCTTATTTGGGATTGCGTGGGCTGCGCACCTTAGCAACTCGTCTGCCGCGTCACGAATCCACCGGCCTGGAACTCGCCCATTGGTTGGCTGCGCGCCCAGAGGTCGAAACGGTTTTACACCCC
>JAESUA010000206.1 GCA_016763255.1 Magnetovibrio sp.
CCACAGCGCACTCCAGGTGAAATTTGGCCCAGGAGCGAACGATGGGCATTTAAAATGTCTGCGAAGCGAAACCCTTGCGGGGTTTGGGCCCGATATAGGCCTTCGCGCGATACCGTGCCCGCGATGCAGCCATCCACACCGCGCTTTAAGGTATCGGCCACGGGCAACGCGGGCAGGGCACCGGCATGGGTGTCGAGTGCCTTGATCACGCCTTTGATCACGCTGGAGGAAACAAACGGCCGCGCGGCGTCGTGGATCAAGACGGTTTGTGGCGAAAACGCCTCAAGGCTTTCAAGTCCAAGACGCACACTGTCTTGACGCGTCGCCCCACCGTGAACCGCGGGCAATAAATCCAGGCCTTCAGTCGCGGCTGCATAAAGATCTTCATCATCGGGGTGAATGACGCAGCAAACGTGATCCACTTGATCGTCAAAAAGCAAGGCGCAAAGCGTGCGCCGCAACACCGTTTGGCCACCGAGGCGGGCGTATTGTTTTGGCAAATCCCCACCAAACCGCCGTCCGCGTCCCGCGGCGACCACCAAGGCCACTGTTTTGCCCATCATTAAATTGTCCCTAAAAGCTTTGAATTGAGGTGCTTAAGCTATCACCACAAGATCATTTTCCAAACCATTTCGCTTGCATCTTAGGCGCTTTGCAGCAAACAATGCGCCCATGTCTCAAAGCTTTCTTTACAGCCTGATCGCCATCTTCACATTGCTTCCTGCCGCCTTGGTCGTACATCGCCCAGAGGCAAAGGATGATCATGCCCATTGGGCCGCCATCGTGCTGGGCGTCATGGGGACGGGAATTTGGGCACTTGCCCAAGCTTCTGGGGCCCCGGCATCCGGTGGTTGGCAGGCGGGGCTCAGCGCCGCCCTGTGGGTCACCGTCGCCGTGACCATGGCGCTTTACGCCATGTTGTCGTGGTCGGTCAAGGAAGCCTGGCGTTTAACGCCGTTGGTCGCGCCCTACATGATGGCCATCGGATTTTTAGCGCTGATCTGGAGCAACGCGGCCCATCCCGGCTTGCAAACCGAGGCTTTGGACGGCTGGATCATCCTCCATATTGGCGTTTCGGTGGTGACCTATGGCTTGGTGACCATCGCCGCAGTGGCGGCCTTGGCGGCGTTTATGCAAGAACGCGCACTGAAATCCAAGCGCCCCACCAAGTTGACCCACAAGCTGCCCTCGGTCGCCGATTGCGAATTTCTCACCGTGCGCTTGTTGGGCTGGGGCGAGGCTATTCTCGGGCTCGGCCTGGTCACCGGCATGGCGGCGGAATATCAAGCCATTGGCAAATTGCTGACGTTTGACCATAAAACGGTGCTGAGCATCTTGGCCTTTGGCGTCATCGGTGCGCTGCTTTATGCCCACCACAAGACCGGCATGCGCGGCCGTAAAGCGGCACGCATCGTGCTCTTGGCCTACCTTTTGCTGACCTTGGGTTATCTGGGTGTCAAAGTCGCCACCGACGTCTTCCTGGCCTAATCAGCATAAAAATTGGCTCAAATTTTGAACTTATGTGCCTTTAAGGCATGCAAAGCCTTGCGTTCTTGCGTGTTTTGCACAATAAATAGGCAACCATTAATCCTCGTAGGATCTTGATCTCCATGACGTACACCATCGGCCCCGTTGAGCTGAGCAGCAATGTCATGCTGGCCCCCATGGCCGGCGTAACCGATATGCCATACCGTCGCTTGGTTAAATCCTTTGGCGTCGGCTTGGTGGTGTCGGAAATGATTGCCTCAAAGGCGATGATTTACGCCAATAAAAAGACCCTGCGCATGTCGACCCCATGCGCCGACGAATTTCCCATGTCGGTGCAGTTGGCTGGCACCAACCCGGAAGACGTGGCCGAAGCGGCTAAACTCAATGAAGATCGCGGTGCCGCGATCATCGATCTCAATATGGGCTGCCCGGCAAAAAAGGTGGTGAACCACTATTCCGGATCGGCGCTGATGAAAGATGAGGTGCTGGCGGGCAAAATTATGGAAGGCGCGGTAAAAGCCGTCGGCCTGCCTGTGACGTTGAAAACGCGCACCGGGTGGGACGACAGCAATCGCAACGCCCCCAACATGGCGCGCATCGCCCAGGAAAGCGGAATTAAAGCCCTGGTGGTGCACGGTCGCACCCGGATGCAGATGTACAAAGGCCACTCCGATTGGGATTTCATCGGCGAGGTTAAAGACGCCGTGAAGCTGCCGGTCACCGGCAATGGCGACGTCAACACCATCGAAGACGCTCAACGCATGTTCAGCTGTTCCCATGCCGATGGTGTGATGATCGGTCGCGGCACCTACGGCAAGCCGTGGTTCCCGTCTCAGGTCGAACACTTTATCCAGACTGGCGAGCACAAACCCGATCCCAGCCTCGAAGACCAGCTGAGCACCATATTGGGGCATTACGATTCGATGCTGTCGCATTACGGCAAAGACATGGGCATGCGCAATATGCGCAAGCACATCGCTTGGTATTCCAAGGGTTTGCCCGGTTCGGCTGAGTTCCGCTCGAGCGTCTTCACCTGCCATGATCCCGACGGCGTGCCCGATTTTGTGCGGGCTTTTTACGAACCGCTGATCGAGAGGGGCCTTGCCACACCGGACCGCGACTGTAACCAAAGCAAGGCCTCATAAATGGCCAAGCGCGTGGTCAAACTTCCACCTTCCGATGCCAGCGCCGCATTCGAATCCGGCGCGGTTCTCAATGCCTTGGCAAGCGCTGTTTTGGTGGTGGGCGAAGACGACACGCTGATTTATGCCAACTCAGCCGCGGAACAATTGTTTGCCCGCAGCCGCTCCAATTTGGACCGTGCTTTGATCACCGATTTACTGCCCCAAGACAGCCCCGTCTTTCCCCTGATCCAACAGGTTCGTGGCGGCATGGGTGCCATCACCGAACACGGCTTGGCCTTGGATACCCCCAAAACCGGCAAGCGCTTGGTCAATGTCCAGGCCGCTCCCCTGCTGGAGGTGACCGGTGCGGTGGTGTTGTCGTTCCAAGAACGCTCCATCGCCGATCAAATTGATCACCGCCTGACCCACCGTGACGCAACGCGTTCCATCGCCGCCATGTCGGCGATGATGGCCCACGAAGTGAAAAACCCACTGTCCGGTATCCGCGGTGCGGCACAACTGCTTGAAACCAATGCAAACCCCGCCGACAGGGAATTGACCCGCCTGATCCAGGATGAAGTCGACCGGATTAAGGATTTGGTGGAGCGTATGGAGGTGTTTTCCGAAAGTGCGCCGCTAAAAAGCCAACCGGTGAACATCCACCAAGTGCTCGACCGGGTGCGGCGCATCGCCGAAAACGGTTTTGGCAAACACGTGCATTTTATCGCCGAATACGACCCGTCATTGCCACCGGTGGGGGGCAACCGCGATCAGTTGATCCAGGTGTTTTTGAACCTGATCAAAAACGCCTGTGAAGCGGTGCCCAAAGCGCACGGCGAGGTGCGTATGAAGACCGCCTATCAACATGGCATCCGTTTTGCTATGCCCGGGTCCTCAAGCCGTGTGCACCTGCCGTTGTCTGTGACCATCACCGACAATGGCCCCGGCATCGCCGATGATATGCAGGACCATTTGTTTGACCCGTTTGTCACCACCAAGCCCAAGGGCCGTGGCTTAGGGCTGGCTTTGGTGTCGAAGATCGTCGGCGACAACGGCGGCGTGATTGGTTTCAAAAGCCGTCCCGGCCGGACCGAGTTCCGTATCTTATTGCCGATGTCCAAAGACCCCTTGCCGGTTGATGACAATGGCTACATCGAAAAAGCCCCTATAGAGGCCCCTAAACAAGGTGATGCAACATGAGTGCAGGCTCGACCATTCTGATTGCCGATGACGACACCTCCATCCGCACCGTGCTGGATAAAGCCCTGACCCGGGCTGGCTTTCAGGTGCGCACCACGTCCAATGCCTCGACCTTGTGGAACTGGGTCTCGGACGGCCAGGGCGATCTTGTGATCACCGATGTGGTGATGCCGGATGAAAGCGGCCTCGATCTCGTACCGCGCATATTGAAGATCAGACCGAACCTGCGCATCATCGTTATGACTGCGCAAACGACTATATTGACAGCCGTCAAAGCCACCGAATGTGGTGCCTTCGAGTACCTGCCAAAACCATTTGATATCAATGAACTAGTATCCGTTGTTAAGAGAGGGCTTGAGGCCAGAAGGAGCGTCAGACAAGATAATGGTCACGCCGATGAAGACGAAGATTTACCACTGATTGGGCGCTCTCCAGCGATGCAGGCGATCTATCGTTCCATCGCCCGGCTGATGCAAACGGACCTCAGCGTCATCATCACCGGCGAGTCTGGCACCGGCAAAGAATTGGTGGCGCGCGCAC
>JAESUA010000207.1 GCA_016763255.1 Magnetovibrio sp.
CAAATAGAGTACGTCTGCGTTCCCTTCGTCATGAAATGCGTTGACCGTATGGAAGATGAAACAAGGGTCGATATCGAACCAGCGCACGTCCGTTTCACCGCGTGCCAGTACTCCTATGCGGGCACCGTTTTCTGGTCGCCACTCGTGGCCAAGGCCACCGGAACGGCGTACAGCGCCAACTTTGCCGCCTTGTTGGCCAAAATCAAAAACTTGTTTTGGTTCATGTCATCGGGGCTCGACTGCGATGTGTGCCACACGGCGCGCACCAACAAAAATGCCATCAACAAGATCGCCAGGGTGGCATGGCGGTTCATCAGTTCGGCTTTGTCGGCACGTGCGGCGTCTTCAAAAATTTGGCCGCTGATGAAAGTGAAGATAATCAGGCCCGCGAGGCCCCAGTGTAAAATCTGGCTCACCACTCCGTAGCGGCTGGCGTTGTCTCGAATAATGCTCATCACAAAAACCCTTAAATTTACGTTCTAAGCCTGTGACCATAAGTGGGTTTTGTAACACCAGCGTTTCTCGATAGATGCATTTTGTATCTGGATGTAACAGCCATGCCGCAAAGCCTAGGTTGCATAAAAATCATCCCTCAAATGATCCCGCGTAGGCGGCGTTTTTCCATCTCACAAAAACGTGATGGCGCATACGTCGTATGAGTTACGCAAACGTCACAAACAATCCCCATGTGTAACGGTGTATGGGGGAAATCCGCCCCCCCGACCTTTGTGAGGTTCCCGATGACCAAGGAAGAGGAAAATATATTTGCCATAAACGAGAGCACCTATGCATGGTGCGTGCGCTCGTTTCAGGCTATTCGCAAGCGCCTCGGCCTCAACATCAAAGTTCATCAAAATGAATCCGGCCTGATGAAAAAAGGCCATATTTTCCTGTTTAACCATTTTGCCCGTTTTGAAACCATCATCCCACCATTTGTCATTCATCGCGCAACGGGCACCTTTTGCCGCTCCGTAGCCGATCATGAATTGTTCGATGGTGGCGAGGGGGTGGCCAGTTTTCTGCGTGGGGTCGGCGCGGTGCCCAACAATCTACCCGGTTTATTACCATACCTGGCCGCTGAAATTTTGCGTGGCCGCAAGGTGGTGATGTTTCCCGAAGGCGGCATGGTCAAAGACCGACGCGTGCTGGACAGCGAAGGCGCGTTCAACATCTTTTCACGCGCTTCGGCAGAGAGACGCAAGCACCATCGCGGTGCGGCGGTATTGGCCCTGACTCTGGATATCTTCAAACGCCGCATCTTGGAACTCCACAGACGCGGCGATATTGAACGCATTGAACGTTGGGTGAGGGCGCTGGAACTAGCGATGCGGAGGAGTTATTGTCGAGAGCCATAGAACCGACCTTGATCGTGCCCTCGACCATCACATTTTATCCCATTCGCATTCAAGACAACATCATATCACGCGCCGCAGATCTGTTCGCACGCGGTCTACCGCAACAGTTTTTGGAAGAGATGAAAATCGAAGGCAATCTGTTGCTGCGTGACACCGATATGGACATCCGCCTTGGCGATCCGCTTGAACTCCAAAAAAAATGGCACTGGTGGGAGACCATCCTGCTCAATCGTTACTTCACCAAAAACATTTGGTCCTTGGATGATTTATTTGGGCTTCGTGATCAGGCCGAAAGTTTTACCGAAAAAATGTTGGCACGCTGCATCAGCACCGAATCTCTACGGATCAGAGACGCCTATATGCACGCCATGTATGAAGGCATCACGGTCAACCTCAGCCACCTCGCCAGCCACCTGATCATCACCTTGATCGGCAAAGGGCAAATGGAGATCAGCCGCGAACTGTTTCACAAGACGTTGTATTTGGCGCTAAAAAACCTCCAGGCCACTCCTGGTGTGCACCTGCACCGAAGCCTTTTGTGGCCGGACCGCTATCGTTTATTGATGGATGGCATCAGCTTTGAGATGGAACGTTTTTTCAAGACCTGCAATGACGCAGGGCTCGTCGAACATACGCCGACCTCCTATCTGTTCCTCGACAAACTTTGCGAAGAGTACGGTTTTGATGAGGTGCGTTTGGAAAATCCGGTACTGGTTTACGCCAACGAAGTCGAACCCCTGGCCCAGGTCCACGCAACCATGGATGCGGCCCTAAAAAGTGCCGCGACCATCAGCGAAGCCGAAATCGGTTCCTTGCTGTTTGACGACGAACTGCGCGCCCATCAGTGGAATCAAAAATATTTTACGGCACCGCGTTTTAGTAAAATCAACGAACAAGAAACCGCGACCAAAACCGGAGAGCCCTATCTTTTTCTGCCCCAGCGCCATGTAAAAACCGGCATTTTGATGGTGCATGGATTTCTCGCTTCTCCCGCCGAACTGCATGATTTTGGAAAATCACTCGGCACCACAGGTTACGCCGTTTTGGGTGTGCGTTTGGCGGGGCATGGCACCTCGCCGTGGGATTTAAAAGAACGCGATTGGCAAGATTGGCTCAATTCCGTGCGACGTGGTTATCGCATCTTGTCTGCCTTTGTCGACCAAGTGGTGGTGGTTGGGTTTTCCACCGGCGGGGCATTGTCATTGATGTTGGCGGCGGAAGGTTTGGAAAAGGTATCCGGCGTGGCGGCGGTGTGTGCGCCCTTAAGTTTTCGCGACCGCAATATGATTTTGGTGCCGCTGGTTCATGGGCTCAACAAACTGGCCAGCTGGCTGCCCAGTTTTGACGATGTCATTCCATTTCGTGAAAATGATTCAGAACACCCCGACATCAACTACCATTCCATCCCGGTGCACGCGTTGTATCAATTGCGCGAACTCACCGACGTTTTGAAACAGCGCCTGCCCCGTGTCGAGATCCCAGTCTTGATCGTACAAGGCGACGAGGACCCCATCGTCCCCGACAGCGCAATAAAAATCATCGACACCCTGCCCGGCCGAGACAAGGCCCTGCAGTGGATCAGTTCACACCGCCACGGTATCCTCAATGAAAACATTGGCGGCGCACAACATCTGGTCAGAACATTTATTCAACAATGTGAAGCCGAAGCCGACTGTAGTCGCGAGACCGGATCATGACCGACATGCCCTCCTCCCCACCGCCTTGGGCCCATGTTTATCCGCCAAACCTGGATTGGCAAATGGACGCCGTAGAAAAGCCGGTTTATGCGCTTTTGGACAACGCGGCGCAAAAAGAACCCGATTGCGTCTGTATCGATTTTATGGATCGCCACTACACATTTGCCGACATGCTCGACCTGGCCAACCGCACCGCCCGCGGGCTGCAACAGTTGGGGCTTGGGCGCGGCGAGCGGGTCGGCCTGTGCCTGCCCAATTCACCTTATTATGTCGCCGCCTATTTTGGGGCGTTGAAGGCCGGTGCAACGGTGGTCAACTTCAACCCGCTGTATACCGCAGACGAAATTCGCGATCAGATCATCGATGCCGATGTCTCCATCATGTTCACCCTGGGCCTCAAACAAATTTATCCCAAAGTGGCCGCCGGACTGCAGGGCACCAATCTGCGCAACATCGTGGTGTGTTCCCTGGCCGATGCCCTGCCGCCGGTTAAAAGTCTTTTGTTCCAAACCTTCAAACGCAGCGAAATTGCCGAGACCCCGCTCAACTTGCAAAACCTGCCCTTTGAATGGTTGACGCGAAACCGTGGCAATTATCAGCCGGTCGAAATCGATCCCATAAGTGAGGTTGCGTTGTTGCAATACACCGGCGGCACAACCGGTGTGCCCAAGGGCGCGATGCTGACCCACGCCAACATCATGACCAACACCGAACAGGTGCGCAGCTGGCTGATCCATGCCAACAACCATTCCCAAACCAATCAAACCCACAACGGGCTGAGTGATGACGAACCCGGCGGGGAATGCATCCTCGCCGCATTGCCATTTTTCCATGTCTTCGCCATGACCGTGGTGATGTGTTTAGGGCTACGCATCCGCGCCAAACAGATCGTCCTGCCGCGTTTTGATTTGGACCAGGTGTTGAAGGTGATCGATGCCAAACGCCCAACCCTGTTTCCGGCGGTGCCGACCATCTACAGCGCAATCAATGGCCATGCCCATACGCAACGTTACGATTTGACCTCGATCCGGCATTGTCTAAGCGGTGGTGCGCCATTGCCACTGAAAATCCGCACCTCCTTTGAAAAGCTCACCGGCTGTGTCCTGGTGGAAGGTTATGGACTTTCCGAAACGTCACCGGTGGCGTGCTGCAACCCGCCATGGGGCGACAATAAGGCCGGTTCGGTGGGCATCCCGCTGCCGGGTACTTTTGTTGAAATTCGTGACATTGCCAATCCCTCACGCACCGTTCCCCTTGGAGAACGTGGCGAAATTGTCATTCGTGGCCCCCAGGTGATGGCCGGCTATTGGCGCCGCAAAGAGGCAACACGTGACGCCTTTGAAGGTCGTTGGTTACGCACTGGCGACATTGGGCACATGGACGAAGACGGCTATGTCTTTCTCACCGACCGCATGAACGATGTGATCAATTCTGGTGGCTATAAGATCTATCTGCGCATCATCGAAGAAGCCCTTTACAAACACCCTGACGTGCAAGAAGCCGTGGTCATCGCTATCCCCCATGGTTATCGCGGTGAAGCGCCCAAAGCGTTCGTTAAACTGGTGGATGGATCAAATTTGGATGTCGATCATTTGATGGCATTTTGTGCTGATCACCTCAATCCCATCGAACGTCCCGACGAAATTGAATTTCGCGACGAATTGCCGAAAACCTTGATCGGTAAATTATCAAAAAAAGAATTGGTCGAAGAAGAAAAACAAAAGCGCCTCCACAACAACCGAACCAAGGAGCCCGACGATGGATAAACTCTATTGCGTCGAAGACTTGGCCAAGGCGTGCGACACCACGCCGCGTGCGGTGCGCCTGTATATGGAAAAAGGTCTTTTGGAGCCCATGCGTGCGGGCCGGACCTATATCTTCACCGAGCCCAGCAGGCAACGACTCACCGTCATTCAACGCTGCAAGCGCATTGGCCTATCGCTCAACGACATCAAAAAACGCCTTGATCCCACCGACAAAGCCGAACTCGAAGCCATGCTTGAGCGCGTCAAAGACATCACCATCGACGCCAACACCGAATTGGAAGCGCTGTGTTCCGAGTTGAGCCACGTTCGCCGCCAGGAAAGGAATTGACCTATGACCTCCCCACAAACGCCAATCGTCATTGCCGGTTATGCGCGATCCCCCTTCACCCTGGCGCACAAAGGGGGGTTGGCACACACCCGCCCCGATGAAATCGCCGCCCAGGTGGTGCGTGGCCTGATTGAACGCACCCATATCGATCCGGCCTTGATCGAAGATTTGATCATGGGCTGCGCTTTTCCCGAAGGCGAACAAGGTTTCAACATTGCCCGTCTCGTGGGGTTTTTGGCTGATTTGCCGCTCAAAGTTGGCGGGGTCACCGTTAATCGGTTTTGCGGTTCCAGCATGCAGGCCATTCACATGGCCGCCGGTGCGATGCAGATGGGTGCGGGCGAAGCCTATATCTGCGCCGGGGTGGAAAGCATGAGCCGTATTCCCATGACCGGCTTTAACCCCATGCCGCACCCTGGTTTGGCCGAACGCATGCAATCGGCCTATATGGGCATGGGCGAAACGGCGGAAAACGTCGCCCGTAAATATGGGCTGAGCCGTGCACAGCAAGATGCCTTTGCCCTGCATAGCCAACAAAAGGCCTATGAAGCGCAAACATCCGGTCGACTTGATGATGAAATCGTCCCCATCAAAACCGCGACGGGCATCGTGTCTACGGATGGCTGCATCCGCCACGAAACAACGTTAGAAGCCTTGAAAAACCTCAAACCCGCATTCGATCAAAACGGCACGGTTACGGCAGGCACCGCATCGCCGCTGACCGATGGTGCGGCGGCGGTTCTGGTCACCACCCAAGAGTTTGCCGAACGCGAATGTCTCAAACCATTGGCGCGGGTGCGCAGCTTCGCGGTGTCTGGGTGCCAGCCCGAAATCATGGGCATCGGCCCCATACGGTCCTCTCAAAAAGCCCTGGAACGCGCAAACATCACCGTCGATCAGCTTGATGTGATTGAGTTGAACGAAGCTTTTGCCAGCCAATCTTTGGCCTCGATCCGCGACCTTGAACTCAATGTGGAAAAGATCAACATCGACGGCGGGGCCATTGCGTTGGGCCATCCCTTAGGCGCGACCGGTGCGCGCATCACCGGCAAGGCCGTACAAATACTGTGTCGCAACGGCGGAAAATGGGCCTTGTCGACCCAATGCATCGGCGGCGGTCAAGGCATAGCCACCGTGTTGGAGGGCCTGTGATGAACAGCGCGACAAGCGAACCCATAACCAAAATATGTGTCATCGGTGCAGGCGTCATGGGGGCCGGCATCGCCGCCCAGGCCGCTAACGCCGGTTGTCAGGTGGTGTTATTGGATGTTGTTGAGGGCGCCGCCCAAAGCGCCATAAGCAAAATGCTCAAAACCCAACCCGCACCTTTCATGCACCCAAAATTTGCCAAACGCATCACCCCCGGAACCCTGGACGACATCCGTTTGGTCGAAGACTGCGATTGGATCATCGAAGCGGTGATCGAACGCCTCGACATCAAGCAAAAGCTCTATGGCCAAATTGCCCCACACATGAAGCCGGGGGCGGTATTATCTTCGAACACCTCGACCCTGCCGCTGGAAGTTCTGATTGATGGCATGGCGGCTGAGCTGCGGCCTTATTTTCTCATCACCCATTTTTTTAAT
This sequence comes from Magnetovibrio sp., assembly GCA_016763255.1. Classification (GTDB taxonomy): domain Bacteria; phylum Pseudomonadota; class Alphaproteobacteria; order Rhodospirillales; family Magnetovibrionaceae; genus Magnetovibrio. The sequence continues at coordinate 6,733 of JAESUA010000207.1, forward strand.
CCCCCACGCTACATGCGCTTGCTCGAAATCGTCACCGGCCCATACACCGACCCGGATGTTAGCCAACGCATTTCTGAATTTTCTGATCATGCATTGGGCAAAAGCATCGTCTTCTGCCACGACACGCCGGGCTTCATCGCCAATCGCATCGGTACCTACTGGCTGCACTGCGCGGTGAGCGAAGCGATCAAGATGGGCATAGGCATCGAACAAGCCGATGCCGTTTTAGGCCGTCCCATGGGGGTGCCCAAAACCGGTGTCTTCGCATTGTTGGATTTGGTTGGCCTGGATTTGATGCCGCACGTTCTGGATAGTATCAAAACCGCACTGGCCAAAGAAGATGCCTTTCACGCCCTCGGCCCCGCACCGCCGTTGTTGGCAAAGATGATTGAAGACGGCTACACAGGACGCAAGGGCAAAGGTGGCTTTTACCGTTTGAACACTGAGGGCGGCCAAAAAATCAAAGAAGCCATCGACCTCACCACGGGTGAATATGCCCCCGCACGTCGGCCAAAAATTGACGCCGCGCTCGCCGCCAAAAAAGACGGTCTGCGGGCAACGGTTGAACATGACAGCCTTGAAGGCCGTTACGCTTGGTCTGTGATTTCAAAAACCTTGGTCTATGCCGCCACCCTCGCGTCTCAAATTGCCGATGACATCGAGGCCGTCGATCGCGCCATGCGCCTGGGCTACAACTGGAAATGGGGGCCGTTCGAACTGCTCGACAAATTGGGCACGAGATGGTTTGAGCGCAAATTGAAAAGCGACGGCCAAGACGTTCCGGAATTGCTGCTCGTCACCACAGGACGGCCCTTTTACAAAACCGTCGACGGTCAACTGCATCACCTGTCGTTCGAAGGCCATTACCGTCCGGTGCATCGCGCACCTGGGGTTTTGTTGTTGCAAGACATCAAACGCAAAAACCTGCCCATGGCCCACAATTCATCGGCCAGCGTATGGGATATCGGTGATGGGGTGGCGTGCTTGGAGTTTCATTCCAAGATGAATTCGCTGAACCCATTCGTCTTATCGATGATGAACTGGGCACGCAAAGAATTGCCCAAGCGCGCCTTCAAAGGTTTGGTCATTTACAACGAAGGCACAAATTTCTCCGTCGGTGCCAACATCGCGATGTTGATGATCACCGCCAAGCTTAGGTTATGGCCGATCATTCGGTGGATATTGCGTCACGGGCAAAACACCTTCGATAAGCTGAAAACCGCACCGTTCCCGGTGGTCGGTGCGCCCCATGGCATGGCATTGGGCGGTGGCTGTGAAGTTTTGCTGCATTGTGATGCCATCCAAGCCCACGCCGAAACCTATACCGGCCTGATCGAAGCCGGTGTCGGGATCGTGCCCGGCTGGGGCGGATGCAAAGAATTATTGACCCGCTGGAGCCAGTCCAACCATCGTCCCGGCGGGCCCATGCCGCCGGTGATGAAATCGTTTGAAGCCATCGCCACCGCCCAAGTTTCCAAATCAGCCTTCGAAGCCCAAGACCTGATGATCTTGCGCCCCCATGATGGCGTGGTGATGAACCAAGACCGGGTGTTGGCCCAGGCCAAGGCGCAGGTGCTGGAATTGGCCGACGGCTATCGCCCACCCCCCCCCATCGATATGCACCTGCCCGGCCCCACCGGACGCGCGGCCCTGGAGCTGGCGGTGCGCGACTTCGTGCAAAAAGGTGTGGCCAGCCCACACGACGCCATCATCGCCAAGCAATTGGCACGGGTTTTGTCAGGTGGCGATACCGACATGCTCGACACGGTCAGCGAGGCCGACGTTTTAAAGCTCGAACGCGACGCCATCATCGAACTCGCCAAAACCCCCAAAACCCGAGCGCGTGTCGAGCACATGCTGAAAACGGGCAAGCCTCTCAGAAACTGAGGGGAAATAGATCACAAGGAGAACCACCATGTTTGTCTACATGCCTGATCTCTTGAACGTTGCAGCGGTTGTTATTGTTTTAGCATTGTCGTTTAGGGGCCACGGTTACTGGGCCTGGGTGACGGGGGCGGCTTTGGCCCTTGATGCCTGGTTTATTGGCGGCGTGGATAGCCCGGAAATGTTTCGCATCATCATTGCCATATTCAGTCTCACCGCGATTTTGTTTGGTGTGCGTGGCCTGCGCCGCGCGATCATCACCAACCCCCTGATGGGTCTGATTGCACGTAAAATGCCCGTCATGGGCGAAACTGAACGCATCGCGTTAGAAGCTGGAACGGTGTGGTGGGATGGCGAGCTGTTTTCCGGAAAACCCGATTGGCACAAGCTTTTGGATTTTAAAATCCAGCCCCTCAGCCCACAAGAGCAAGCGTTCTTGGACGGCCCGGTAGACGAGCTTTGCCACATGCTCAACGATTGGCAAATCGCCAATGACCGCGACCTGCCCCCCGAAGTCTGGGACTTTATCAAACGCCAAGGATTTTTTGGCATGATCATTCCCAAAGATTTTGGTGGCTTGGGTTTTTCCGCCCAAATGCATTCTTGCGTGGTGGCAAAGTTGGCCAGCCGATCGGTCACCGCCGCCGTCACCGTGATGGTGCCCAATTCATTGGGACCGGGTGAGCTGCTGATTCATTACGGCACCGACGAACAAAAACAATACTACCTGCCGCGCCTCGCCAGCGGCCAGGACATCCCCTGTTTTGCCCTCACCGAACCAAACGCCGGCAGTGACGCCGCCAGCGGCCAAAGCCGCGGCGTGGTATGCCGGGGGCGCTGGAAAAATGAAGACGTTTTGGGCATGATGCTGACGTTTAACAAGCGCTACATCACCCTGGCCCCGGTCGCCACGGTGATCGGTTTGGCCTTTCGCCTTTATGATCCGGACCATCTGATGGGCGAAATTGATGACATCGGCATCACCTGTGCGCTGCTGCCCCACGACACCCCCGGCCTGCAAACGGGCTTGCGTCACGACCCCATGGGGGTGCCGTTTCAAAATGGCCCGGTGACCGGCGTAGACGTATTTGTGCCGCTGCACTTCATCATCGGCGGGCCCGAG
>JAESUA010000208.1 GCA_016763255.1 Magnetovibrio sp.
CCGATGTTGCCCTCAGTCGTGGAATCAAAAGTAGAACAGTATTTCCAAAATATCTGCCGACACTCAGCCTTGCCCTTCAACCAGTGCAGCGCCGCCAGGGCTTGGGCCACGGCCTCATCGGCGGAAATCGAACGGATTTTCAGCGCGATGACGATGGCGTCTGCGTCAGGCACTGGGGTGTCCGGGGATGGCACCCCTAAAAACTGGATGGTTTTCATGCCACGAGACACGAGGGTATTGGCCAAATCGGTGGCGCCGGTGAAATCGTCGGCAATGCAGCCTAACAGGGCGGTCATGCGCAATGGTTCCTTATACATAATGTGTCAGTGTGGACGCTTACGCACTGTCGCGTGCGAAAAGCTCAAAACCGGTGTCGATGATCCGGTTTTTCGGTTCGCGTCCTTGAAGAAGGTCGACCAGCAGGCGCGCGGTTTCGCGGCCAATTTGGGGTCGCCGGGTGTCAATGGTGGTGAGACTTGGGGTGAGATGAGCAGAAAAATGCAGGTTATTGAACCCCACAACGGCGATTTGGCCGGGGACATCGATGCCGTGCTCATGCAAGAAGGTCAAAACCCCGGTGGCGATATCGTCGTTGGAGCATATCAGCACATCAAGGTGCTCGAGCTGCTCAAACATCCCCGCCATGGCGCACATCCCCACTTCCGGTGAAGACCCGATATCAAGTACAGATTCTGCCAAGAATTTGGTTCCATGACATTTGAGAAAAGCGCTTGCGGCGTCCTTGCGCTTGGCCGCGCGAATATCGTGGTCCAAAAAGGTCCCGACGAAACCGTACTTGCGATACCCTTTGGACCACAAATGCTCCATCAACGCCGCTTGCGCCACATGTTGATCAAAACCAACCCCGTAGGCGATCGGCTCAGAGGTCAAATCCATGATTTCAACCACCGGAATGGTCAATTCGCGCAGGCGTTCCTTAATCGCCGGCAAGTGTTCAAGCCCCGGCATGACGATAGCGGCGGGGCGAAAACTCATGACGGTATCAAGCAGTTGGGCCTCTTTTTCCATGTCATAACCGGTCGAACTGACCATGACGTGAAAACCGACCTTCTCGAGTTCTATCGACATTTCAGAGATCACATCGACAAACACCGAGTTGGTCACCGTCGGAACCAACAACGCACAGATATCCGAGGTGGTATTGCGTAAATTTTGCGCCATGCGATTGGGCACATAATTGAACGCGGCCACCGCATCGGCGATGCGCTGACGGGTGTCGTCAGACAACAAATCGGGATTGCGAAAAAACCGCGATACGGTCATTTCACTGACCCCGGCCCGCTCAGCAACGGCCTTTGCATTTTTCAACTTGGTGCTGTTTTTGGTTGACATGTTATCGTTAACAATGCTCTGAATATGGACGATATCGATTATGTTAACGGTAACATAAACGAATTACAAGTGTAGTTTTTGATCCTTAAAGTGAGTAAATCGATGGGTAAACAGTTTGCGGTTGTCGGCCTTGGGGCAATGGGAATGGGGATTGCAAAATCCCTGCTCACCAGCGGTTTCAGTGTCTGCGGAATTGATCTACGCGACGAAGCCTTAGAAGCCTTTAGTGCACTCGGCGGTCAAACCGCAAAATCATTTGGCGACGTCGCAGACACGATTGATTGCGTGTTTGTGGTGGTGGTCAACTCAGCTCAGCTTGAATCCGTCTTGTTCGGTGATGATTGCGCTATCAACAAGATGCCCGCCGGTGCGGTGGTGGTGTCAAACACCACCGTGGCACCCAGCGTCGCCCAGGATATGGCGACCCGGGTTAATGAAGCCGGACTGGATTTCATCGATGCCCCGATCAGTGGCGGCGCGCTAAAAGCCGCACAAGGAGAGCTGACGGTCATGGCGTCGGGCAGCGAGGCCGCCTTTGCCAAGGTGGACGGAGGCTTTAATGCCATCTCCGCCAAGCTTTATGTGCTTGGTGATGCGCCGGGCCAGGGTTCGGCGATGAAGGTGGTCAATCAGTTGTTGGCTGGCGTGCACATCGCCGCGGCAGCCGAGGCGGTCGCGTTTGGCAGCCGGATGGGGCTGGACCAAAAAGCCGTTTATGAGGTCATCACCAACGCCGCGGGCAATTCATGGATGTTTGAAAACCGCGTGCCGCACATCTTAGAAGACGATTTCACGCCGCTCAGCGCGGTCGATATTTTCGTCAAGGATTTAGGTTTGGTGCTGGACAGCGCGCGCGACGTCAAGTTCCCCGCCACCATGGCCGCCAATGCGCACCAAAAATTTATCGATGCCAGTGCCCAGGGCTTTGGTCGGTTGGACGATTCCGCCGTCATCAAGGTCTACCCCAGCGAACCGTACAATAAGGACTAAACCAATCATGAACATCCTGATCACCGGTGCCGCCGGGTTCGTGGGCCGCAAACTGGTCAACCACCTGTTGGGCACCCCCACCCTCATCGTCGATGGGCAAGAGCGCACCTTGCAACAGCTCACCTTGTGGGACGTTGCCCCGTGGGATTTGCCGTCCGCACCCGATGGCATTGAAATCAACCAAGTCATCGGCGACCTTCAAGATAGCGACCGCTTGGCAGGTGTTTTTGCCGGTGGTATCGATGCGGTGATCCACCTCGCTGCGGTGGTCAGTTCCGCTGCCGAGACCGATTTTGATCTGGGTGTAGCTGTGAATTTTGAAGCCACCCGCAGCTTGCTGGAAATCTGCCGTCACCAGGGCAACGCACCGCTGTTCATGTTCGCCAGTTCCGTCGCGGTCTTTGGCGGCACCCTGCCCGATGTGATCAGCGATGACACAGCACCGACCCCGCAATCGTCTTATGGCACCCAAAAAGCCATGTGCGAACTGTTGGTCAACGACTATTCACGGCGTGGTTATGTGAACGGCCGCACCTTGCGCCTGCCGACCATCATCATCCGCCCCGGCAAGCCCAATAAGGCGGCCTCGACCTTTGCCAGCTCCATCATCCGCGAGCCGCTTAATGGCGAACCCGCCACCTGCCCGGTTCCGGCAGACACGGCCATGTTCGTTCAGTCGCCGCGCCGTGTGGTGAAAGCTTTTGTCCATGGCATCGGCTTAAAATCTGAAGATTTTGGCAGCAACCGCATTCTCAACCTTCCCGGCATCACCGTCACCGTAACGCAGATGATCGAAGCCTTGCACAGCGCCCGTGGCGATGGGGCCGTCGATCTGATCAGCTGGGACAACGACGACAAAATTCGCGCAATCGTAGAAAGCTGGCCGGCACGTTTTGATACGGCCCGCGCATCTTCGTTGGGTTTTTGCGCCGATGATGGTATGGACGACATATTGTCCATATTTATTAGCGATGAAATGCCCGCTTAAATAATCGTAACTATAAATACATGACCCCTACCACAACTAGAAGTAATCGTCCGGGAGGCGAAATATGACAATGATTAAGAAAACCCTGATTTCCATGCTCGCAATTGCAGGCGTCGTCAGCGCCGTCAGCGCCCAAGCCGCTCAAAAAATCAATGTGGCGCACGTTCTGTCAGCAAAATCGCATTACAGCGTCGGCGCCAAGGCATTCATCAAGACGCTTGAAGAAGTCTCCAAAGGCGAATTCACCGGTCTCGAGCACAGCGGCGGCGCCCTGGGTGGCGAACGCGAACTGATCGAAGGCTTGCAGATCGGTTCCGTCGATGTGGTCATCACCTCGACCGGTCCGCTCGGCAACTTCGTTCCGGAAACCTATGCACTCGATTTGCCGTTCTTGTTCCGTGACTACGACCACGCCCGTGGCGTGCTCGACGGTACCATCGGTCAAGAATTGCTGGCTAAAATGGGCAAGCACAACTTGGTCGGCTTGGCTTGGTCGGAAAATGGCTTCCGCCACGTGACCAACTCCAAACGTGCGATCAAAACCCCGGCTGATCTTGCCGGCCTGAAGATCCGCACCATGGAAAACAAAGTCCACATGGCCGCGTTTAGCGCATTGGGTGCTTCCCCGACCCCGATGGCATTCCCCGAGCTGTTCACCGCCTTGCAACAGGGCACCGTTGACGGTCAGGAAAACCCCATCACGGTGATCACCGCAACCAAGTTCTGGGAAGTGCAAAAGCACGTTTCCTTGACCGGTCACGTTTACTCCCCGGCCGCTGTTTTGACCTCGCCAGTGTTGTGGAGTGGTCTCAACGATCAACAGAAGGGCTGGTTCAAAGAAGCTGCTAAAGCATCTGCCGCCGCCACCCGCGCCGAAGTTTCGCGTCTCGAACGTGACGGCGTTGCCCTGCTGCGCTCCAAGGGCATGGAAGTGTACACCGATGTCGACAAAGCTCCGTTCCAGAAACTTGTGCTCAAGTCCTACGCGGTGTACAGCGACAAGTACGGCACCTCGATGATCGATCGCATCAAAGCCTACAAATAGGCTTTCAATTTAATAGGGCTTATACAGCGGCTGTGGGGGCGAGGTCTCCCACAGCCGTAGCCTTAAGATGGTGAGGGATATGGTTGAATTATTGTTCAAGTTAGACCGCGTGGTTGTGCGCTCGTCGCTGTTTATGGCGATTATGATGCTCAGCGTGGCGGCACTCTTAGTCTTCTTTCAGGTGGTGACACGGTTCGTCTTCAATGATCCCTCGACCTGGTCCGAAGTGATTTCACGTTCAGCGATGATTTGGAGCGTTTTTCTCGGCGCTCCGATTGCCTTTCGCACCGGATCGATGATCGCGGTTGAGGTGATCGAAAAAATCGTTCCCTCACGTTTTCACGGCCTACTCATGAGCCTGACCACGGCCATGTCGTTGATTTTCCTCGGCGTGCTGGTGTGGTTCGGCATCATAATGACTTATCGGGTGCGCTTTCAGGTGTTGGCCGGGCTCGAAATTCCCATTTCCTGGGCCTATGCGGCATTGCCCATCGGCGCTCTGTTCTCGTTCATCGCGGTGGTCGCACGGGCCACCGATTATTTTTCCAATTCTCATGATACAAAAGCCGATACACTTCAGGAGACAGCCCCATGAACGCCGCCATTGCACTGTCTTTGGGCATTCTGTTCATCTTTGGCGTCCCGATTGCGATTTCCATTGGCTTGGCCAGTGTTATCGGGATCTCCTTTTTCAGTTCCCTGCCGCTGCTGGTGGTGCCCCAGCGCATGTTTGCGGGGCTTGATTCGTTTCCCTTGATGGCAATCCCGCTGTTCATTCTGGCCGGTAACCTGATGTCGGCGGGTGGCATTTCCAAGCGTCTTGTGGAATTGGCGAAATCACTGGTCGGCGGAATCCAGGGCGGGCTTGCCTGTTCGTGCGTACTGACCTGCATGATTTTCGCAGCGGTATCGGGTTCCAGCGTGGCAACCACCTTCGCCATCGGGGCGATTTTGATCCCGGCAATGGTGCGCCACGGCTATCCGGTTTCTTTGGCCGCCTCGATCCAGGCCTCATCGGCCGAATTGGGCGTGTTGATCCCGCCCTCTATCCCGTTGATCCTCTACGGCGTCAGCACCGACACCTCGATCGGTCAGCTGTTCATCGCCGGCATCGGTCCGGGGCTGCTGATTGGCGGCTCTTTGATTATATTCCTGTACCTTTATTGCAAGGTCAAAGGCTACGGTAAAAACGACGGCGATGATCGTCAAAGCATCGACAAGGCCATGGTCTCGGCCCTGCCCGCGCTGAGCGTGCCGTTCGTGGTGCTGGGCGGAATTTACGGCGGTGTGTTCACCCCGACTGAGGCCTCGGCCGTGGCCGTGTTCTGCGCCTTGGTGGTCGGGTTCTTGGTCTATCGCGAACTGAAATTCGCCGACTTATATGGCATCTTTCGCCACAGCGTGATTTCGACTACAGCGGTGATGTTGATCATCTCCGCCGCGGCACTGTTCAGCTTCTTGATCAGCCGTTCGGGCCTGCCCACCGAAGTCGCCACCTGGGTGACCAGCGTGTTTGAAACCAAGATCACCTTCTTGTTGGCGGTCAATGTCATGCTGTTGTTCATCGGCATGTTTATCGAGACCTCGGCCGCTATCTTGGTACTGGCACCGATCTTTGCACCAATTGCCATCGCATACGGCATCGATCCGGTGCACTTCGGGCTGATCATCGTGGTCAACTTGGCGTTGGGCATGTTCACTCCGCCGCTGGGGGTAAACCTGTTCGCCGCCTGTGCGGTGGCCAAGATCTCTATTGATGAGATCGTCAAATCGCTGGGCTGGTTCGTCGGCGTGGTGCTCGCCTGCCTGATGGCGATCACCTACATCCCGTGGATCAGTTTGTTCTTGAGAGATCTTTTGTACGGATTTTAATGACAAAAGCTTGGCGCGAAAGGGCCCTTTCGCGCCAAGAGCAGGTTCAAATAATACGGAGCCATTTGACCGTCTCCCCTTTCCCCGTGGATAGGCGCGTGCCGCATGGCGATGTGGTTCATCGTCAAAGGTGCGCAACGCAGCCACGGGGAAAGGGGAGACGGCCTTCGGTGGGGTCTCTATCCGTTTCGGAGGGGCGTCGTGGTGTTTGCACGATGAACCACATCGTACGGCACACCACTCCTACCCGAAACGAACAGAGACCTCCATCAAA